>CALLWN010000210.1 GCA_938016505.1 uncultured Sphingomonadaceae bacterium | reverse complement strand
CGCATTGGGGATGGGCGAATCGAGCAGCGTGATGCTGTAGTCACCTGGTCGCGCGCCCGGCGAGGCGACCTGGGCGACCCGCCCCCCGACCCGCCGGACATAGTCGGCAAGCGGTCCCTCGATCGAGCCGCCAAACTCGCGAAGGATCTGCTCGCGAGCCTGCGCGCCCTGCGCCTTTTCCTGGGGCGACAGGCCGGCCGGCTGTGCCAGCGAAGGGGTCGCGCCTGCAAGCGCTGCCGCGACCGCAAGCGATGCCAGACGTTTTCCAAGCGCCATGGTCAGATCCTCCGGTAGACAAGCCGCCAGATGTCATGGCCGAGCGCCCGCGCCTTTCTTGCGAAACGGGTGTCGGGCCAGTCGTCGGGCACCTCCTCCCAGTCGGCAGGGGTCTCGGCCGTCCAGAGGAAGTCTTCGCGCTGCTGCATGGTGATGAGCACGTGGCGAAGATAGGCTGGGTGATCGGTCGCGATCCTGAACAGCCCGCCCGGTGCGAGCGCACGGGCAACGAGGGCGAGCGGCTCGGGGTTCACGAAGCGCCGCCCGGCGTGGCGGGTCTTGGGCCAGGGGTCGGGGTGCAGCAGGTAGACGGTCGAAAGGCTCGCCGGCGCCAGCCGCTCGAGCACATCGCGCGCATCGCCCATGTGGATGCGAACATTGGCGAGGCCGGCGCGGTCAACCTCGGCGAGCAACCCGGCCACCCCATTGAGGTAGGGCTCGCAGCCGATGAATCCGGTATCAGGGGCGCGCGCTGCCTGGAAGGCGAGATGCTCGCCCTTGCCGAACCCCACCTCGAGCGCCAGCGGGCGAAGGTCGCCGAACAGGTGGAGAGAGTCGAGCGGGCCCTCGGCGGGCACCGCAATGCGCGGCAGCAGCCCGGTGACGAGCCGTTCGGCACCGGGTCTCAGGGCATGACCCTTGCGCCGGCCATGCAGGCGGCGGCCGAATGGCGCAGGGGCGGTGGAGAGTTCAGCCATCGGATCGTCCCCATAGCCGCGCGCCGAGGCACCTTGCAAAATGACGCAAGGCGGGCCCCGGGAAAACAGGCTAGGGCTGGCCAAGAGGGAGACGATGATGGCCGACCGCAACCCGACCGATCTTGCCCGCTGCCCCGGCGACACGGTGGATGACATCCTCGCCCGCGACATGCCGCCGGTGCCGGACACGCTCCGCGCCGACAGCTGGCGCGACTTCGGCACTGCCCCGATTTCCGCCTCGCGCTACACGTCGGCCGCTTTCTTCGAGGCCGAGAAGGCGCGCATGTGGCCTCGCGTGTGGCAGATGGCAGCCCGCGACGACGAGTTTCCCGAGCCGGGCGATCTCGTCGTCTATGACAATCTGGGCAAGTCGGTCATCCTCGTGCGCCAGGCCGACGGCTCGGTCCGGGCCTTCTGGAACGTCTGCCTGCACCGCGGCCGGCGGCTCAGAACCGAAGCTGGCCACGCAAGCGAGCTCCAGTGCCCCTTCCATGGCTTCACCTGGAACACCGACGGGACCCTCCGCCACATTCCCTGCCGCTGGGATTTCGCCCACCTTTCCGACGCGGCGATGCAGCTGCCCGAGGTGCGCACCGCGAGCTGGGCCGGCTACTGGTTTGTCAACTGGGATGGAAAGGCCCCGCCGCTCGACTCCTATCTTGCCCCGTTGCCCGACCATTTTCGCCACTGGCAGCAGGAGCGCAACTTCACCGCCGTCTGGGTGGCCAAGGTCATCCGCTGCAACTGGAAGGCGGTGGCCGAGGCGTTCATGGAAGCCTGGCACTCGGTCGTCACCCATCCGCAGATCCTGCCCTTCACGGGTGACGCCAACACGCGCTACTCCATCTGGGGCGATCATGTGAACCTCGCGCTCACGCCGTTCGGCGTGCCGAGCCCGCATGTCGGCCCGCTTCCGGATGAAGCGATCATCGAGGCCTTCTCGGGCGGCGCCGGGCGCACCCAGCTGGAAAGCAGCGAGATCGCGCTCCGGCCCGGCATGACGGCGCGGCAGACCATGGGCGCGCGGAACCGCGACGCGCTGAAGGCAACCGGATTTCCCGGTGCAGACGCTGCCTCCGACAGCGAGCTGCTCGACGCCTGGACCTACAATGTCTTCCCGAACTTCTCGCCCTGGGGCGGCTACATGGCGAACATCGTCTATCGCTGGCGGCCGTGGCCCGACCAGAATGCAACGCTCATGGAGGTGCGCGTCCTTGCCAAGGCGCCCGAGGGGCAGCCGGTGCCGCGCGCAGCCGACATGATCTTCCTGAAGGACGACGAACCCTGGGCCTCGGTCACGGCATGGGGCCGGCTGGGCGCCGTGTACGACCAGGACATGGCGAACCTGCCCCATGTCCAGGAAGGGCTCATCTCCTCGCCGAACGACCGTGTGGAACTCGGCCGCTACCAGGAAAGCCGGATCCGCCATTTTCACGCGACCCTCGACAAATATCTCGAGGGCCGGATCTGAAGTATCTCGAGGGCCGGATCCGAGGACCGGATCCGAGGACAGGGCCGGGGCGGCTGCGGTTCAGCGCCTCCCCGTGAGCGTCTGCCACGCCGCGAGCACGATCATCGCCCCGACCACCGAGCCGATGAAGCCAGCGCGGGCGCCTTCGGCGTAGAGACCGAGTTGCTGGCCGATCCAGGTGAAGACCGCCGCGCCGATCACGCCAAGCAAGGTCGTCGCGAGGCAGCCTGACGGGTTGCGCGGGTCGCTTGCGAAGAAGCGCGCGACCAGGCCGGCCAGAAAGCCGATGACGATGACCCAGATCCAGCTGCCCATGCGCGCCGCTCCTTTGGTTCGGCCTCTAGCTTCCGAAGGTGCGCCGCCACCAGCCCCGGCGGGGTGCGGCGGGCTCGGCTTCGGCCGGCTGGACCGCCGGCGCTTCGGCTAACGCTTCGGCTGGCTCGGCTTCGGCCGGCTGGACCGCGGGCGTGTCGGCTGAAGTTGCGGCGGGCTCGGTCGCCGGAGCGGCTGCCGGCCCGGCTTCGGCCACAGGTTCAGGTGGCTGGAGCGCCACCTTCGCACCATCGGCGGCGGCTTCACCTGCCATGCCGGCCCGAGGCGCCGCCTTCCGGGTGCGGCGGACACGTGCGGGCCTTGCCTCGGCGCCAGGCTCGGTGGCTGCCCGTGTCAGCTCGGCTTCGCCCTCGGCCGCCGGAGGCGTGGCTTCTGCCGCGGCCCGGCTGGCGCGCCGGCGCCGTGGCGCTTCAGCAGGCGCCTGTGCCGATGGGGACTCCGATGACGGCTCGGGCACTTCGGCAAGCTCGGGCATTTCGGTCGGCTCGGGCATTTCGGCCAGCGCGGGCATTTCGGCCAGCGCGGGCACGTCTGCCGGCTCGGGCGCTGGCGCTGCGGAACCGGAGACCGGTGCCGCCACACGGCCGCGGCCGCGCCGGCCGGGCCGCCGGGCCGGAGGAGCGCCCTCGCCGGCCGTGTCGGCGTCTTCGGCTGCCGCCGCCTGATGGTCCTCCTCCCCATCATGACCTGCAGTTTCCGCAGGGGCAAGCGCGCCAGCCCCCGGATCGGCCGGGGCGAGGAGCGGCTCGTCGGCGTCGCTGCCGGTGTCAGCCCCGGCTTCGGGCATGCCTTCGGTGCGGGCCCGCCGGCCGCGGCCGCCGCGCCGCCGCCGCTTGCGCTTGCGGCCATCCCGGCGATCCTCCTCTTCGGCGGCGCGCGACCCTGGCGTCCGCTTGCCCGCCTCTTCCACCGTGTCAGGTTCCAGCGCCTCGTCGTCATCCGGCTCGTCGACCGCCTCGTCGTCTGCGGCATGGACCAGCGGCGCCGGAAGCCCCGACTGCTGCGGCGCATGGGAGGGCGGGGGGCCGCTGCCCTCGACCGCCAGCCGTGCGCCTGTGAGCGTCGGGTCCGGGGCGATCTCGACATGGATGCCGTAGCGCGCTTCCAGCTCGGCAAGTTCGCTGCGCTTGCGATTGAGGATGTAGATGGCGACCGAAGGGTCGGCGCGCAGCCGGAACTGGCTGGCCCTGCCCTTGACCGCCTCCTCCTCGACCAGCCGGAGCGCGGAAAGTGCGGCCGAACTCTCGGTCCGCACCAGCCCCGAGCCGCCGCAGTGCGGGCAGGGCTCGGTCGAGGCTTCGAGCACGCCCGTGCGCAGGCGCTGGCGGCTCATCTCGAGAAGGCCAAAGGGCGAGATGCGCCCGACCTGAACCCGGGCGCGGTCGGCCTTCAGCGCCTCCTTGAGCGCCTTCTCGACCTTCCGGTTGTTGCCCGAGACTTCCATGTCGATGAAGTCGACCACGATCAGGCCGGCCATGTCGCGCAGCCGAAGCTGGCGGGCGACTTCCTCGGCCGCCTCGATGTTGGTGCGAAGCGCGGTCTCCTCGATGTTGTGCTCGCGCGTCGAGCGCCCCGAGTTGACATCGACTGCGACCAGCGCCTCGGTCGGGGAGATGACCATGTAGCCGCCGGACTTCAGCTGGACGACGGGGTTCATCATCGCGGCAAGCTGGCCCTCGACCCCGGCGCGCAGGAACAGCGGCACCGGGTCCGAATAGTGCTGCACCTTCCTCGCATGGCTTGGCATGAGCAGCTTCATGAAGGCGCGGGCCTGGCGGTAGCCGGGTTCGCCATCCACCAGCACCTCGTCGATCTCGCGGGTGTAGATGTCGCGGATGGCCCGCTTCAGGAGATCATTGTCCTCGTAGATGAGGGCCGGCGCTGTCGAGGCGAGCGTCTTTTCGCGGATCTCGTCCCAGAGCCGTGTCAGATAGTCGAAATCGCGGCGGATCTCGGTCTTGGTGCGCGCCAGGCCCGCAGTGCGGATGATGGCACCCATGGTGGGGGGGAGACCAAGATCGGCGATGATCGATTTCAGCCGCTTGCGGTCGGCAGCATTGGCGATCTTGCGGCTGATGCCGCCGCCCTGCGGCGTGTTCGGCATCAGAACGCCATAGCGCCCGGCAAGCGAGATGTAGGTGGTGAGTGCGGCCCCCTTGTTGCCCCGCTCTTCCTTGACCGCCTGCACGAGCATCACCTGGCGGCGGCGGATGACATCCTGGATCCGATAGCGGCGGCGAAGCTGCATGCGCCGGTGGCGAAGCACGTCGGCGGCGGCCTCGTCCGAGGCGCCATGTTCCTCCGGCCCGGCCTCGCCTTCGCTGGCGTCGCCCTCGGTGCGCCCGTCATCGCCGGTGGCGTGATCGCCATTCTCGTCGGAAAGCCGCTGCTCCTCGCGCAGGAGCGCCTCGCGATCCTCCTTCGGGATCTGGTAATAATCCGGGTGGATTTCCGAGAATGCCAGGAAGCCGTGACGGTTGCCGCCATAGTCGATGAATGCCGCCTGCAGCGACGGCTCGACGCGGGCCACCTTGGCGAGGTAGATATTGCCCTTGATCTGCTTCTTCGAGGCGGCCTCGAAGTCGAATTCCTCAATCCGGTTGCCCTTGACGACGGCAACCCGGGTCTCTTCCGGGTGGCGGGCGTCGATCAGCATGCGTGTGGTCATGAAACTGTCTCCGGCCGCGCGGACGCGCGCCCGCGCCGGCCATGTGGGTGGAACATTTGGAGTTGCGGCTGCGCCTTTCCGGGGCGCCATCCTTGCGGCGTGTCGGCTGCCAGCTGACGCGCGCACGCGACCTCTGCCGTCTCTCCGGAAGCAGGTGCCTGGCGTGTCGCGGTTGCGTCTCTGTCATCCTGTCCAAACCGGGCCCGCAGAGTTCCGGCAGGCGGCCGGGACACGGGGGCAGAGGCGAAAGAGGCCGGCCTTGAAGGTGCGCGGGCAGGCCGGCACGGTCGGGGCGGGGCCTCTCAAGTCCACCTCGTCTCCGGTCGCTAGCAGGTGGTCACGGCATCGGCAAGACAGCGGCCTGCGAGGGCTAAATGCGGCTTCGCCCCAGCCGTTTTGGGAGGGCATGAACATCCTCGGCTCGCTCGGCGCCGGATCCGGCCTCGATATGGTGACGCTGGTCAAGGATCTCGTCCGCGCCCAGCGCGAGCCCCAGCTGGCCGTTCTCGACCGCAGGAAGGAACGAGTCGAGGCGCGCATCTCGGCCTTGGGCCAGTTCCGCGCTGCGCTCGACGGGCTCAACACTGCCCTCGTCCAGCGGGTCCAGTCCGGGAGCGTGTCTGCCGTCCCCCGCGTATCCGACCCGACGATCCTCGGCATGCGGATCGCGCCCGGGGTCGCCCTGTCGCCCAAATCGATTGAGGTGCGGGCAATCGCTGCCGCCCAGACACTGGCCTCGGCATCCAGGGCCGACCCCTCTGCCGCAGTCGGCCAGGGCACGCTGACGTTTGCCTTCGGGACGGTCGCGGGAACCGGCCCGGCCACCGGTTTCACGCCTGGCACCGTGCCCGATCTCGTCGTCACGATCGACTCGACGAACGACAGCCTGACCGGCCTCAGGGACGCGATCAACGCGGCTGCCAGTGCGGCTGGCGCTCCGGTCACGGCTGCCATCCTGACCGATGTCGACGGCTCACGGCTGGTGCTGCGGGGCACGACCGGAGTTGAATCCGGCTTCACCGTGACGGCGAGCGGCGATCCGGGGCTCGAGGATTTCGCCTTCACGGTGGGCGGCGGCAATCTCACCCGGACTGCAGCAGCAGCCGACGCCGAAATCGTGACCGACGGGGTGCCGCTGCGGCGGCCGACCAACCAGGTCGACGACCTGTTCTCCGGTGCAACCCTTTCGCTCCTGCGCGCGGCGCCGGGTGTCACGGTCACCCTGTCAGCGGAGCGCTCGCCGACCGAACTTGCCGCCGTGGTCCGGGATTTTGCGGGCGCGCTGTCCGAACTGCTCGGGATCGGCCGTGAGCTGGCGCGCGCGCCCACCGCGACGGCCGGGGCCGGCGCGCTGGTCGCGGATTCGACCACCCGCCGGGTCATCCAGTCGCTGACCGGCCTCACCACCCGGGCCCTGATTGCGCCCGACGGCAACGCCCCGACACGGCTTGCCGAGCTGGGCCTGAGGTTCACGCGCGAGGGCAATGTCCAGGTGGACGAGGCAAGGCTGCAGCGGATGGTCGCCGACCATCCGGCCGCCGTCGAGCAGATGGTGCGCGCGCTTGCCGACCAGGGCAGCCTGTTCACGCCCGGCGGGCCGCTGCGCCAGCTCTCGGTCCAGATGGCTGTCGCCGTCGACGGCCGCGCCGGCCAGCCGACCGCGCTTGCCCGCGAGGCCCAGGCCATCTCCCGCGCCCGGGCCGATCTCGACACCAGGATGGAGCGGCTCGAGGCCGCGCTCACCCGCCAGTTCGCCGGCGTTGACACGGCGGTCGGCCGCAGCCGCGCCACCCAGACCTTCCTCCAGCAACAAATCGACCTCTGGTTCGCAAACCGCACACGATGATCGCATCCGTCGAAGGACCTGAAGAATGACGCTCTCCGTCGCTGACCAGCTGCTCCGCCCCCGCACCACCAGCCATGGGGACAACCGGAGCGCGGCGCTCAGGCACTATCGTTCCGTCACGCTCGAAGCCCGTGTCGCTGCAGCTTCGCCGCACGAGCTTGTCATGATGCTGTTCGACCGGCTGATCCACCTGCTGCGCGAGGCGCGCGATGCCGCGCTGCAGGCCGAGGCCGTCCGCCGGGTGCGCGCGACCGAGCGCGCGCTCGCAATCGTGGACGGGCTCGACTCGACCCTCGATCACAGCCGCGGCGGAGAAGTCGCCGAAGCGCTGGGCCGGGCCTATGCCATGCTCCGCAGCCAGCTGATGGAAGGCAGCGCGACCGCGCTTGCCTCTGCCGCGTTCGCCGCCGAGGAAATCGCGGCCGCCTGGCGCACCATCGGCAAGCCCTGAGACCCGACGGCGGCAGCGCGTCAGGCCTCGCCAAGCTCGGCGGGTGCGATCCCGAGGCAGGCGAGAAGCGCCCGGCGCGCTGCCCGGCACTGGTCCATCAGGTCCGGGTTGCCGAGGTCGTCGGGCGCAATCGTCTCCGGCCACCAGCGCTCGACCAGCCGCTCCAGCGCATCGAGCCGCGCCTCGTCGAGAAGGAAACGCGGGTCGACTGCGGCAAGCGCCTCGGCAGACAGCTGCACCCGCAGCCGCAGGCACGCCGGCCCGCCGCCGTTGCGCATCGATTCCCTGAGGTCGAGCACATGGAGGGTCGCGATCGGGTTGGCCGGGTCCTGCACCACCCGCTGCAGCCAGCGCCAGACCCGCGGACTGGCTTTGGCTTCGCCAGGCAGGATGAGCGCCATGCCGCCTTCGACGGACAGCAGCGCGGCGTTGAACAGGTAGGACGAGACAGCGTCGTCGAGGCTGACCTCGCCCGCCGGCGCCTCGACAAGGCAGAAGCCGGGAACCTGGCGCGTGAGCGCTTCGACGAGCGCGGTGCGGTCGGCGAAGGCCTGTTCATGCGCGAACAGGACCGGCCCGTTCGCGACTGCCACCACATCATTGTGGAAGGCACCAGCCTCGATCGCGGCATCGGCCTGCGGCACCAGCAGCGCGTCGGCGACGCCATGCCGGCGCGCCACTGCGGCCGAGGCCCGCACATGCTGCCGCGCCGGGAAGCGGCCGCCCGGGTTCACGCCATGGACGAACAGCTCCACACCTCGGGCCCCGGCTGATGACGCGAGGCGCATGTGATTGGCCGCCCCTTCGTCGCCGAAGCTCGCTGGCACCGGGGCGTGGACTGCGAAATGGCGGGTGTCGGCGAAGGCCAGGCGGAGCTGGGCGAGCGTCCCCGGCCATTCCTGGGCGCGATGCGCCATGGTCGCGAGGTTGGCAACCGTCAGGTGGGTGCGGCGGTCGGCAGTATCGGCTGCCGGGCTCACGGTGGCCGCGTTTGCAGTCCACATGGCCGAGGCCGACCAGGCCGCTGCCACCAGCGCCGGGTCTTCGCCGTGGGCGGCGCGAAGCAGCTCGCGGTCGGGCCCGGCAAATCCCATGGCGCGCAGAAGCCCGAGATTGGGCCGGTCATGCGGCAGCAGCAGCCCCTGCGGAACCCCGAGCGCGCGCACCAGGCGCATCTTGGCCAGCCCCTGCAGCGCGGCCGTGCGCGGCGCCGACACGGCGCCCGCGTTGCTGGTCGCCGCGAGATTGCCGAGGCTGAGGCCGGCATAGTTGTGGGTGGGGCCGACGAGGCCATCGAGCTGGAGTTCGGGCATCAGGAGAGACCCACTGCCAGCGGCGCGTGGGGCGACGCACCCTCAAGCCCCGCGACCGGAAAGGCGCAATAGTCGGCAGCGTAGAAGGCCGAAGGCCGGTGGTTGCCCGACCAGCCCACGCCGCCGAACGGTGCCGAGGAGGCCGCGCCGTTGGTCGGGCGATTCCAGTTGACAACGCCGGCCCGGCTTTCGGCCCAGAACCGGTCGAACAGGGCCCGGTCGCCACCGACCAGCGCGGCAGCGAGGCCGAACCGCGTCGCGTTGGCCTCGGCGATTGCCTCGGCGAAGCTGCCGACCCGGATGATCTGCAGCACAGGGCCGAAGATTTCCGTGTCGGGCGCGCGGTGGCCGGTCGTGTCGACAATTCCTGGCGCCAGGAACGGGAGGGCGGGGTCGGGGCGGCGGAGCGGCACGACCACGCGGCCCGGCAGCGCTGCGAAAGCCGCTTCCACCTCAGCGGCCGCGCGCATGTCGATGAGCGGCCCCATGAAGGGCTGCGGGTCATCGAACGGCGCGCCGATCCGCAGGCTGCGGACGAGGGCAAGCACCCGGTCGAGGAGAGGCCCCTCGCGCCCGGCCCCGACGATGAGGCGCCGCGCGCAGGTGCAGCGCTGGCCGGCCGAGAGAAAGGCCGACTGGACGACGACGCGGGCGGCCGCGTCGAGATCAGCCTCGGCCACATCCCAGGCGACGAGCGGGTTGTTGCCACCCATCTCGAGCGCGAGGATCCGGCCGGGTGTCTCGGCGAACTGGCGGGCGAGCAGAGCCCCGGTTGTCGCCGAGCCGGTGAAGAGCAGGCCATCCACCTCGGCGCCGGCGAGCGCGCGGCCTGTGTCGGCCGCGCCCTGGACCAGCTCGAGAACGCCCGGCGGCAGCCCGGCCTCGGCCCACAGCCGTGCCATGTGGGCGCCCGTGGCAGGCGTCAGTTCGGAGGGCTTGAAGACGATGGTGTTGCCGGCGATGAGCGCGGGCACGATGTGCCCATTGGGCAGGTGCGCCGGGAAATTGTAGGGTCCGAGCACGGCCAGCACGCCATGGGGCTTGTGGCGGACAGCCTGGATGGCGCCGGCCGGGTCGGCTGCGAATGGCCGTTCGAGCGTGCCGGTCCGCACGGCATGGGCCTCGATCGAGATGGTGACCTTGGCTGCGACCGACGCTGCCTCGCCCCTCGCTTCCCAGAGCGGCTTCCCGGTTTCCTCGGCGATGGTCCCTGCAAGTGCCTCCGCCGCGTTGGTGACGACCTCGGCATAGCGGCGGACGATGGCGACCCGCTCGGCAAGCGGAGTCCGCGCCCAGCCGGGGGCCGCCGCGCGGGCGCGCTCGACCGCTTCTTTCACGGTCTCGGCCGTGTCAGCGGCACCTTCCCACATCAGGCTCCCATCGTGCGGACGGTAGCTCCTCAGCATGTCAGAAGGGGGCATGGATCACCTCCTCGCCAGCGCCGACCCCGGCCTCTGCCGGCAGCCGGACCCGGTCGCCGTCGATCGCGGCCGGGACCGCCATGACCCGGAACCCGGCGAGCCGACCGGTGCCAACGAGCGCGCAGGGTGCGTCTGCGGGGGACGCGGCCGCCGCCACCAGGCAGGTTCGCGCTTCGGCAACGGTGCGGATCCGGTCGGTTTCGACATCGAGCGTCGGGCCGCCGTCGAAAATGTCGACATAGGCGTTGTAGCGGAAGCCCTCGGCCTCGAGCATCCGCCGCGCACCGCGGCCTTCCGGGTGCTCGACCCCGATCACCGCGGTTGCGGCATCGGGAAGAAGCGCTTCATAGACTGGGTATTTGGGCATGAGATCGGCGATGAACTGGTTTCCATGCACGCTGTTGAAACGGTCGGCTGCAGCGAAGTCCATGCCGAAGAAGCGCCCGGCGAGCCCGTCCCAGAAGGGCGAGGATCCATCGGGATGGATGACGCCGCGCAGCTCGGCGAGACAGCGCCCGGCGAAGCGCGCGCGATGGCGGGCGATGAAGAGGTAGCGCGCACGCGCCAGAAGCCGGCCGAGCCCGCCGGTGCGAAGGTCAGGGGCAAGGAACAGCCCGCCGACCTCGCTCGCCCCGTCGAAGTCGTTGACGAGATGGAGCACGCGGGTGCGGAAGGTGCGGCCAAGCTCCCGGCTGTGCAGCGCGATGGTCGTGATCTTGTAGCTGTAGAAGGGCCAGGACGTGCCGACTGCGCCGAAGATCGCGGCTGTGCCGCCGACCCGGCCGGTCGACCGATGCACGAGGACCAGCATGTAGAGACCATCCGGGGGGGCATCGGCCCCGAGGCTGGCGCGCGAGCGTTCCACCCGCGCCGCGAGCGCCCAGGCATCCTGCGGCAGGTTGGTGAAGCCGCCCCCGGTCTGGCTGGCGAGGTGGAGCAGCGCGGCGACGTCATCCTCGCGCGCCATGCGCACGTCCCAGTCGGTGAGCCTGACCTCCGGCATGGCACGCCCTTGCCCCAGGTTGCAGCGCGGGTGTAACCTTTTTATGCGGCTGCAACCGCAGATTCTGCGGTCCATGGCCTCGTGGAGATGGCATGAACCCGCTCGACCGGATCGACCGGCGCATCGTCGCCATCCTCGAGCGCGACGGGCGAATCACCAACGCGGCGCTTGCCGGGCGGGTGGCGCTGTCGCCTTCGGCCTGTCTTGCGCGGGTGCGCCGGCTGGAGAGCGATAGCGTGATCCTGGGCTATGGCGCCCGGGTCGATCCGGCGCGGCTTGGGCCGGGGCTGACCCTCTTCGCCGAACTGACGCTCGCCCGCCACGAGCCTGCGGACTTCCGCCAGGTCGAGGCGCTTCTTCGCGACGATCCGCGCGTGCTCGAGGCCGCAGAGATCAGCGGCCGGTCCGATTATCTCGTCCGGGTGCGGGTGGCCAGCATGGAGGAATGGCGCAGCCTGACCGCCTCATGGACTGCTGCGCCCTCCCCCATTGCCCGGATCACCTCGCAGGTGGTGATGCACCAGACCAAGCCGTTTGCGGGCCATCCGCCACCAGACGGCCCCGAGCCCCGTTGAGGGCAAGGAACCGCCAGTTGAGAATGGCGGCAATCGTCACCCAGCCGTGGTACGGCACGAGCAGCCAGGCCGCGACCCGGTCAAAGGGCGCGAACAGCCAGATGACGGCAAGGATCGACAGCCAGAAGGCCACCACCTCGGCCAGGGCAAGATCGATCCGCTTCAGCCCGAAGAACAGCCACGACCAGGCCGCGTTGAGCACCAGATGCCCGGCATAGACCCCAAGCGCGACTGCGGCTGCAGGGCCGCCCGCCTCCCAGACCCGCCAGGCTGCCACTGCCATCAGCACGTAGAGCAGGCCCCAGACCAGCGGGAAGGCCCAATTAGGCGGCGTGAGAAGCGGCTTCCGGAGCGCGGCATACCATTGGCCGGGCCGGAAGATCCCGCCTGTCGACGCTGCCGCGAGCGCGACGCCAAGCGAGATCCCGAGCGCAAACAGCGAAGGCCCATCGAACATGCAGATGATATGGGGAGTGGAGGCCGATCCGCCAGTGGTGCGTCAGGCGGCAGCGCGCGGAAAACCGTCGCGCGCGATCCGCATCAGCGTGAGCGCTGCAAGACGGGCCCGCTCGGCGAGGCTCTCCACGATGAGATACTCGTCGGCCGAATGGATCGCCCCGCCGCGAACGCCCATGGTGTCGACGACCGCGAGCCCGGTTGCGGCAAGGTTGTTGCCATCACAGACGCCGCCCGCAGGCTTCCAGCCAATCTCGAGCGCGAGGTCGGCCCCGGCCGCCCTGACCAGCGCGAACAGCCGCCTCTGGTTCGGGTCGAGCGGCTTTGGCGGGCGGGCAAAATGGCCATGGCGATGCGCTTCAACCTCATGGGCCTCGACGACTGCTGCGATCGCTGCATCGAGACCGGCAAGCGCCCGCGTCTCGGCCTCGCGGGTGTGAGGGCGCAGGTTGACCCGCACGACGGCCGTATCGGGCACGATGTTGTTGGGCCCGCCGCCATCGATCCGCGCCACATTGACCTTGAGATCGGGCGCCACGAGGCCGGCGAGCCGGAGCGCGAG
>CALLWN010000209.1 GCA_938016505.1 uncultured Sphingomonadaceae bacterium | reverse complement strand
CGATTCGACCGCGTCGATCGGCACCGGCTCGGCGCTGGTGCGGAAGTCGAGGAGGTCGCGCAGATAGATGGGCGGGAGGCGGTGGATGCCTTCGGAGAAGCGCCGGTAGGCCGAGTAGCTGTCGGAGGCGACCGCCTCCTGGAGGGTGTGGATGAGGCTGGCCTCCCAGGCGTGGGGCTCGCCGCCGGCGCGGTAGCGGTAGAGGCCGCCGACAGGGAGCGCGACGGCGCCGGGGCGGAAGGCGAGTGCGTGGCGGTCGCGCGCCGACTGGAACAGCGAGGCGAAGCCCTCGCCCGAGATCTTCGACGGCATGCCGGGGAAGAATTCCTCGACAAGCGCGCGCGACAGGCCGACCGCCTCGAAATTGTATCCGCCGCGGTAGCTCGAGATGACGGCGATTCCCATCTTGGCCATGATCTTGAGGAGGCCGTCGTTGATGGCGGTGCGGTAGCGCTCGAGGCATTCGGCGATCGGGCGGGTGCCGAACAGGCCGCGCGCGTGGCGGGCGTGGATCGCCTCCTCGGCGAGCCAGGCGTTGACGGTGGTTGCGCCGGTGCCGATGAGGACGGCGAAATAATGGGTGTCGAGGCACTCGGCCGAGCGGACGTTGATGGACGCGAAGGTGCGCAGGCCCCTGCGGACGAGGTGGGTGTGGACTGCTGCCGAGGCGAGGATCATGGTGATGGCGGCGCGGTCCTCTGACTGGTGCTCGTCGGTGAGGAAGAGCTGGGACTTGCCGCGGCGGACAGCCTCTTCCGCCTCGGCGCGGACCCTGGCGATTGCCGCGCGCAGGCCGGCGGCGCCCTCGGCGACTGCGAAGGTGCAGTCGATCTCCTGGGCCGAAGCGCCGAAGTGGCGCTGGAGGTGGCGCCACTCGGCGTTGAGGAGGACCGGGCTTTCGAGCAGCATGACGCCCGGCTGGCCGTTTTCGCTGTCGAGGATGTTGCCGTGGTTGCCGAAGCGGGTCTTGAGGCTCATGACCCGGCGCTCGCGCAGCGAGTCGATCGGCGGGTTGGTGACCTGGCTGAAGTTCTGCCGGAAGAAGTGGCTCATGCAGCGCGGGTTTTCGGAGATGACCGCGAGCGGGGTGTCATCGCCCATGGAGCCGACGGCTTCCTTGGCGTCTTCGACCATGGGGCTGAGGATGAGCTCCATGTCCTCGAGCGTGAGGCCGGCGGCGACCTGGAGGCGGCGCAGGCGCTCGGGCGCGAGGGCGGGGGCGTGGGCAAGCCCGGCCTCTGGCAGGGTCGCGGCGAAATCGGTGAAATCGGCCACCCACTCGCCATAGGGGTGGAGCGCGGCGATCCGGTCGACGAGGGCGCGGTGGCGGTAGAGGCGGCCCTCGTCGAGATCGACCGCGATCATCTCGCCGGGGCCGAGGCGGCCCTTGGCGCGGATGCGGTCTTCGGGGAGGAGGACCATGCCGGTCTCGGAGCCGACGACGAGGAGGCCGTCTTCGGTCTCGACGGTGCGCATGGGCCGGAGCGCGTTGCGGTCCATGCCGGCGACGATCCAGCGGCCGTCGGTCATGGCGAGCGCGGCCGGGCCGTCCCAGGGTTCCATGACGCTTGCGAACCAGGCGTACATGGCGCGGTGGTCGGCGGGCATGTCGGGGTTGCTGGCCCAGACCTCGGGCACCAGCATGGCCTTGGCCTCGGGGGCGGAGCGCCCGGCGCGGACGAGGGCCTCGAACACGGCGTCGAGGGCGGCGGTGTCGGAGGCTCCGGCGGGGATGAGCGGCTTGATGTCTTCGGAGGCGTCGCCGAAATTGTCGGCGGCCATCTTGATCTCGTGGCTCTTCATCCAGTTGCGGTTGCCGCGGATGGTGTTGATCTCGCCATTGTGGGCGAGGCAGCGGAACGGCTGGGCCAGCCACCATTGCGGGAAGGTGTTGGTGGAATAGCGCTGGTGATAGATGGCGAACCGGCTCTCGAACCGGTGGTCGAGGAGATCGGGGTAGAAGGCCGAGAGGCTCTCGGCGAGGAAGAGGCCCTTGTAGATGATGGAGCGGCACGACAGCGAGCAGATGTAGAAGCCCTGGATCTGGGCCTCGACGATGCGGCGCTCGATGCGGCGGCGCAGGATGTAGAGCTGCTTCTCGAAGGCGTCGCGGCCCTTGGCGCTGGTGTCTTCCGGGCCGGCGATCATGATCTGCTCGATCTCGGGCCGGGTCTCGGCGGCCTTGCGGCCGATGACGCCGACATCGACCGGGACCTGGCGCCAGCCGTAGATGGCATGGCCGCCGGCGATGATCTCGGCCTCGACGATGGCCCGGCAGGCCTCCTGCGCGGCGAGGTCGGTGCGGGGGAGGAAGACCATGCCGACCGCAGTGAGGCCGGGCCGGAGCTTCTGCCCGGCGCGGGCGACGCAATCGTGGAAGAAGGCGACGGGGAGGTCGATGTGGATTCCGGCGCCGTCGCCGGTCTTGCCGTCGGCATCGACCGCGCCACGGTGCCACACGGCCCTGAGCGCCGCGATCCCGGCTTCCACCACCCGTCGCGACGGCTGGCCCGAGATCTCGGCGACGAGGCCGACCCCGCAGGCATCGCCCTCATGTTCGGGGCGGTACATGCCGGTCTCGGCGAGGCGGGCGCGGGAGGCGGTGAGCGCGGGGTCTTGCATGGGCTTGGCCTTCAGGGCTGGGCTGGCCGCCAGGAGGCGGCCGCGGGCTGGGTCAATTGGGCGCGCCGGCCGCCGGCTGGGGCGGGAACAGCTTCTTGAGTTCGGCGTCGATCTTCGGGGCGAGCGCCTGCTGGGCGGCCGCCATCCTCGGCCCATATTGCTGGGCCATCTGCTGGTTGACCTGGCCCTGGAGCTGGGCCTGCTGGCGGATGAGCTTCTGGCCCGCGGGGGTCTTGTAGAAGGCGGTGATGGCGGTGAGCTCGGCCGGGGTGAAGGCGCTGGCGTAGGCGGCGATCGTCGCCTTGCGGGTGGCGGGCACCATCTCGCGCATGATCGGGCCCACGGCATCGGCCTGCATCGCCCCGATCCGGGCGATGCCCTGGTTGAAGGCTGGCTGGTTCTTGGCGGCTTCCATCTGGTAGCGCGGGTTGCTCGCGAGCATGGCGCGCACTGCCGCACCCTTGCGCATCTCGCCAAGCTGGGCCTCGAGCTGGGCCTGGGCCTGGGGCAGGGGCGCGATGACATCGACGAGCGCGGTGGCGGCCGCGGTTGCATCCTGGGCGTGGGCCGGGGTCGACATGACGGCAACCACGGCGAGCGCCGCAGAAAGACGGATGGGCAGGGACATCAGGCAGCTTCCTTCGCGCCGCGGGATGCGGCGGCGAGGTATTGGAGGATTTCGGCTGCGGCGTCACGCGCCTCGCGCATCGCCCAGACGACGAGGCTGGCGCCGCGGACGATGTCGCCGGCTGCGAACACGCCCGGAAGGCTGGTCGCGAACCCCTGGCCGGTGCGGATGGTGCCCCAGCGGGTGACGGCAAGGTCGGGCGCGGCAAAGGCGGTGGGCAGGTCCTCGGGGTCGAAGCCGAGCGCCTCGATGACAAGGTCGGCGGCGACAGTGAAGGTCTTGCCAGCCTCGGGCTCGGGCATGCGGCGGCCCGAGGCGTCGGCGGCACCGAGCCGCATGCGCTGGGCCCGGACCCCGGTGACCGGCCCGTCGTCGCCGGGGCCTTCGAAGGCGAGCGGTGCTGCCAGCCATTCGAAGACGACGCCTTCCTCCTCGGCGTTCGCCACTTCGCGCGCCGAGCCCGGCATGTTGGCGCGGTCGCGGCGGTAGAGGCAGGTGACCGAGGCTGCGCCCTGGCGGATGGCGGTGCGGACGCAGTCCATCGCGGTGTCGCCGCCGCCGACCACGACGTCGCGGCGCCCGGCGGCGTCGAGCTGGCCCGAATCGAAGGCCGGCACGCGGTCGCCGAAGCCCTTGCGGTTGGAAGCGATCAGATAGTCGAGCGCCCTGACGACGCCCGGACGGCCGGCGCCGGGCACGCCTGCCTCGCGGGCGCGGTAGACTCCGGTTGCGATGAAGACGGCATCGTGGCGGGCGCGCAGCAGATCGAACGCAATGTCGCGGCCGATCTCGGTGTTGAGGTGAAAGCGGATGCCGCCGGCCTCGAGCCGGGCGATGCGGCGCATGACGACGGGCTTCTCGAGCTTGAAGCCGGGGATGCCGTAGGTGAGGAGGCCGCCGGCGCGGTCGTGGCGGTCGTAGACATGGACCTCATGGCCTTCGCGGCGGAGCAGTTCGGCGGCCGTGAGCCCGGCAGGCCCGGCGCCGATGATCCCGACCGACTGGCCGGTCGCAGGGCCTGCGACCAGCGGCTCGACCCAGCCTTCCTCCCAGGCGGTGTCGGTCAGGAACTTCTCGACCGCGCCGATGGTGACCGCGCCATGGCCGGACTGCTCGATGACGCAGCTGCCCTCGCACAGCCGGTCCTGCGGGCAGATGCGGCCGCAGACCTCGGGCATGGTCGAGGTGGCGGCGGAGAGCTGGTAGGCCTCCTCGAGGCGGCCCTCGGCAGCGAGCAGGAGCCAGTCGGGGATGTTGTTCTGGAGCGGGCAATGGACCTGGCAGAAGGGCACGCCGCACTGGGAGCAGCGCGCGGCCTGGGCTTCGGCCTCGGGCTCGGCCCAGCCGCTGCTGATCTCGCCGAAATCATGGGCGCGCTCGGCCGCGGGGCGCTTCGCGGGGAAGGCCTGGGGGCGATGGGTGAAGGCGAGCATGCGGGGTTCGGCCATGGGGGGTCCTTGCGGTTCGGGCGCGGCCTAGCAGCCTCCGTGCCGTCTTTCCACCCTGAAAGTCAGTATTACTTACCTTTTGTCTGGGAGGATTCCCGGCGAAGAGGTCGAAGGTGTGGGAGAACCCCCGTGATTGGTTCCAGGTCGGACCTATATGGTCCGGAGCCAGACGAGAGCAACGGACCCGATCACGATGCGATACCAGGCGAAGGGCGCGAAGCCGTAGCGGCTGACGATCGCGAGCAGCGAACGGACCACCAGCAGGGCGGCAAGGAAGGCCGTGAGGAAGCCGACGGCGATGAGCCCGAGGTCGTCGAGCGCGAGGCGCTCGCGCT
>CALLWN010000208.1 GCA_938016505.1 uncultured Sphingomonadaceae bacterium | reverse complement strand
TTCTGCGGCTCCTCGCCGATATTGACCTGCACGAACAGCAGCGGCTGGCGGCCGGCCCGCGCGCACGCCCGCGCCAGCGCCGCGACCAGCGAGGGCCGGTCGAGCGAATGGATCGCATCGAACAGCGCGACCGCCGCCTCCGCCTTGTTCGACTGCAGCTGGCCGACGAGGTGGAGCGCAAGATCGGGAAACGCCGCCCTCAGCGCAGGCCATTTCGCCTGGGCTTCCTGCACCCGGTTCTCGCCGAACACCCGGTGGCCCGCCTCCAGGAACGGCAACACCGCCTCCGCCGGAAAGGTCTTGGCGACAGCCACCAAAGTCGGCGGCTCATGCCCGCCGCGCGCCGCGGCCGCGGCCAGTTCCCGGTTGAGCGCGACGAGCCGCTCCCCCGGCCTTCCCTCGAGTGCCGGCGGTGCCGGTGCAGTCGCCTTCTTCATCGCCCCTGCCTAATGGCGTGGCCCATGCCCCGGCAACACCGCTCCCGGCTTCCCGCGCTCTGGCTCATGACCGATGAGCGGCTCGGCGATGGCCTGTTCGCCGCAATCGCTGCGCTCCCGCGCAGGAGCGGGATCGTGTTTCGCCACTACAGCCTCGCGCCCCCCGCCCGTCGCGCCCTCCTGCACCGCGTCACGCAGGCCGCCCGCCGCCGCAGTCACTGCCTCGTCGTCGCCGACCCGCCCGCGGGCGTCCGTGCAAGCGGCATCCATCTCCCGGGTCATGCCCGGCGGCTGCCGCTGCCGCGCCCGCCGATCCTCACCGCCGCAGTCCATGCCATGCCCGAGCGTGCCCGCGCCGCCGCGCGCCGCGCCGATCTCATCTTCATCTCGCCAGTGTTCGCGACCCTATCACACCCGGGCGGCCGGGTGCTCGGCGCCCATGGTCTTGCCCGTCTCACCGCCCGTGCGCCGGCCCCGGTCATCGCCCTCGGCGGCATGACAGGCCCCCGGTTCCGTCGCCTCGCCGCCGGTCTGCCGATCCACGGTTACGCCGCCATCACGAGCCTTGCCGCCCGCCCAGGCGCACGGCCCACCGGTCAGAAGGCGAGCGCACCCCCGACATAGACCCGCTCTTCGTCGCGGTTCGCCTCGGCGAGGCTGCTGCCCATCGGAGCGGTCCGGTAGCGCACCCCGCCCGAGACCGACAGCGTGCGTGACAGGTTGACCGCGCCCGTCGCCTCGAGCCCGAACCGTTCAGACGCTCCGGGCGCCAGCAGCGGACCCTGAAGCGCGGACCCCCGTTCCGCCGAGGCAACAACACCAGTGCGCCAGCGCCTTCCGCCGTACGACAGCCCGATGTCGAGTTCCTGCACCGGGGCGAGACCGTTGCCGGGGCTGACCCGGTCCACGCCGCCCGTCAGCGAGAAGCGCTGCCAGGCGAGCGCCATGTCCACGCTGTAGCCGCTCGGGCCGCCAGCAGGATTGCTCGCTGCGCCAAGCACCGACCGCAGCGCCGGTGAGGCAGCGTCGGTCGATGCAACGACCGGGCGCGCGGCCACGCCGACCGTGACCGACCGGCCATCGCTCGAGCGCGAGGGGGTGAAGCGGAAGCTCCGGTCCGGCCCGGCAACTGCACCCGGCGTGCGCGCGGCAACGCCGCCACGGCCGGCAGTGTCGCGAGAAAGCGTGAAGCTGAAACGGCTGAAGTCGAGCGGCTGGGCGGCCGGGGGCGGGGCATCGGCATGAAGCCTGAACCCCTGGGACGCGCTGTCGGCAGGCTTGCGCGGCGCGGCCGCGTCCGCCGGCGGCGAGGCAAGCAGCAGGGCTGCAGCCGCAACGAGACCCGCTGCCGCTCCCCTCGCGCCCGATTCGCCACGGTTTGCCATGCCCACACCCTAATCCCTCGGTCGCGGGAG
This sequence comes from uncultured Sphingomonadaceae bacterium, assembly GCA_938016505.1. Taxonomy (GTDB): domain Bacteria; phylum Pseudomonadota; class Alphaproteobacteria; order Sphingomonadales; family Sphingomonadaceae; genus Thermaurantiacus. Next base: position 1,897 of record CALLWN010000208.1, on the reverse strand, counting down.
TCCCACGACTTGCCGCAGTCGCCAGACGCTTCGCCGCAATCTCGCCCGGATTCACCGGGCGGTGTTGCGAGTGCGCAACGGCCATTGCGCGGCCCCTGCCACCAATGCTCCATAGGATGCTGGCATGAACGCTTGATGATGGGTATGCGTCGCGCCGCCGGTCGCACCGACCCGGCCCATGCGCGGGCCGGGTCGATACCGGCAAAAAGGGCAAGGGAGTGAAGGCTTGAGCGTTGGGAACCGCACCGTCATGGCACACGCAAGACAGGGGATCGGCACCGGTCTTCGCCACGGCGGCGCCTTCCTCGTCGTCCTTTCCCTCGCGCTTGGTCTGCTTGGCGGCTGCAAGCGGGGCAACAAGCCCGCGCCCGCCGTCACCCGGCCCGAGATCACGGCCATCGGGGTCAACAGCTGGCTCTGGCAGTCCGCCCTCTACACGCTCAAGTTCATGCCGCTCGCAACCGTCGACTCGGCCGGCGGCGTCATCGTGACCGACTGGTACCAGAACCCGAACCAGCCCGACGAGCGGATGAAGGTGCAGGTGTTCATCCTCGATGCCGCGCTCCGGGCCGATGCGCTCCAGGTCTCCGCCACCCGCCAGGTCCGGCAGGGGGGCCAGTGGGTCCAGGCCCCGGTCCGCGCCGGCACCGTCCAGCGCCTCGAGGAGATCATCCTCGAGCGTGCCCGCAACCTGCGCCAGGCCGCAGTCGCGCCGCGCTGACCTCCCGGTGAACGCGCCCCTCTCCCCCGGCCAGGACTCCGGCCCGCCTGGCGCCGCCTTCTCACCGGCCGAAGCCGATGCGCGCTGGCAGCGCATCTGGGAAGAGCGCGGCACCTTCCGCGCCCCCCACGCCCCAACCGGCCGGCCGCGCACCATGGTCCTCGAGATGTTCCCCTACCCCTCGGGGCGAATCCACATGGGCCATGTCCGCAACTACACCATGGGCGACGTGCTCGCCCGGGTCCGCCGCATGCAGGGCCACGATGTCCTCCACCCCATGGGCTGGGACGCCTTCGGCCTGCCGGCCGAGAATGCCGCGATCGAGCGCGGCATCCACCCCGAGGCCTGGACCCGCGCCAACATCGCCACCATGCGCACCCAGCTCAAGCGGCTCGGCCTTGCGATCGACTGGAGCCGCGAGCTCGCCACCTGCGACCCCGACTATTATGGCCATGAGCAGGCGCTCTTCCTCGACCTGCTCGAAGCCGGCCTCGTCACCCGCCGCGAGGCCGACGTCAACTGGGACCCGGTCGACCAGACCGTGCTCGCCAACGAGCAGGTGATCGACGGCCGCGGCTGGCGCTCGGGCGCACCGGTCGAGCGCCGCAAGCTCACCCAATGGTTCCTGAAGATCACCGCGTTTGCCGACGCCCTCAACGCCGCGCTCGAGACCCTCGACGGCTGGCCCGAGAAGGTTCGCCTCATGCAGGCCAACTGGATCGGCAAGTCGCAGGGCCTCCGGTTCCGCTTTGCCATTGCCGCCCCGCCCACCGGAATGCCCGAAGCCGTGCCCGACGGTTTCGACGTCTTCACCACCCGCCCCGACACGCTGTTCGGCGCGAGCTTCGCCGCGGTCGCCGCCGATCATCCACTCGCGCTGGCGCTCGCCCAGACCGATCCGGCGCTCGCCGCCTTCCTCGACCAATGCCGCCGCATCGGCACGTCGGCCGCCGAAACCGAGACCGCCGAGAAGCGCGGCCATGACACCGGCCTCACTGTCATCCACCCGCTCGACAAGGCGCGCCGGCTTCCGCTGTTCGTCGCCAACTTCGTCCTGATGGACTATGGCACCGGCGCCATCTTCGGCTGCCCCGCGCATGACCAGCGCGACCTCGACTTCGCCCGCAAATACATGCTCCCCGTCACAAGGGTCGTGGCGCCGCCGGGTGACGAGGC
>CALLWN010000207.1 GCA_938016505.1 uncultured Sphingomonadaceae bacterium | reverse complement strand
CAAGAGGGTGCTGCTCATCGGCTGCGACCCGAAGTCGGACACGACCTCGCTCCTGTTCGGCGGCAAATCCTGCCCGACCATCATCGAGACCTCGGCCCGGAAGAAGCTGGCCGGCGAGGAGGTGGCGATCGAGGATGTCTGCTTCCAGCGCGACGGTGTGTTCGCGATGGAGCTCGGCGGGCCCGAGGTCGGCCGCGGCTGCGGCGGCCGCGGGATCATCCACGGCTTCGAGCTTCTGGAGAAGCTCGGCTTCCACGAGTGGGGCTTCGACGATGTCCTGCTCGACTTCCTGGGCGACGTGGTCTGTGGTGGCTTCGGGCTGCCGATCGCGCGCGACATGTGCCAGAAGGTGATCGTTGTCGGCGCAAATGACCTGCAGTCGCTCTATGTCGCCAACAATGTCTGCAAGGCGGTCCAGTATTTCCGCAAGCTCGGCGGGAATGTGGGCGTGGCCGGCATGGTCATCAACAAGGATGACGGCACCGGCGAGGCGCAGGCCTTCGCGAAGGCGGTCGGCATTCCGGTGCTCGCGGCGATCCCGGCGAACGAGGACTTGAGGCGCAAGTCGGCGAATTACCAGATCGTCGGCCGGCCCGACAGCCAGTGGGGTCCGCTGTTCGCCGAACTGGCCGAGAATGCGGCCAAGGCGCCGCCGGTGCTGCCCGAGCCACTCGACCAGGATGGTCTCCTCGGCCTGTTCAAGCCCGAGGACACTGGCGGCAACGTGACGCTCAGGCCCGCGACCCAGGCCGACATGCGCGGCGGGACCTGGGTGCCGAAGCCCAGCCTCGAAGTGGTCTACGACGCGATATGACGAACGACGACCTCTCGCTCGACGCGACGCTCGGCGCGGCCGAGCCAGCAGTGGCTGCCGACGGCGGCTGCCATGCCGGCCGGGACACCATGCTGGACGCAGCAGCGAAGGCGGGCAAGCGCGAGCTGCTCGAACGCTACGCCGCCGATTATCCGAGGGGCCCGCACGACCAGCCGCAATCGATGTGCCCGGCCTTCGGCTCGCTCAGGGTGGGCCTCAGGATGCGCCGGACCGCAACCGTGCTCTCGGGCTCTGCCTGCTGCGTCTACGGGCTCACCTTCACCAGCCATTTCTACGGGGCGCGGCGGACCGTCGGCTATGTGCCGTTCAACTCCGAAACGCTGGTGACAGGCAAGCTGTTCGAGGACATCCGCGAGGCGGTGTTCGCGCTGGCCGACCCCGAGAAGTATGACACGATCGTTGTCACCAACCTGTGCGTGCCGACGGCCTCCGGGGTTCCGCTCCAGCTTCTGCCCAGGGAAATCAACGGGGTCCGGGTGATCGGGATCGATGTCCCGGGGTTCGGGGTCCCGACCCATGCCGAGGCGAAGGACGTGCTCGCGGGCGCGATGCTGGCCTATGCGAGGGCCGAGGCGGCAGCCGGGCCGGTTGCAGCCCCGCGCGAGCGCGCTGATGTGCCGACGGTTGCGCTGCTTGGCGAGATGTTCCCGGCCGACCCGGTGATGATCGGGCAAATGCTCGCGCCGCTCGGGCTGGCCGCCGGGCCAGTCGTGCCGACGCGCGAATGGCGCGAGCTCTATGCCGCGCTTGCCTCGCCGGTGGTTGCCGCCATCCACCCCTTCTACACGGCGTCGGTGCGCGAGTTCGAGGCGGCCGGCCGCAAGGTGGTGGGCTCGGCCCCGGTCGGCGTGGATGGCACGGCCGCCTGGCTCGATGCCATCGGCGACGCCTTCGGGATCGCCGCGGCCAGGGTCGCCGCTGCCAAGGACCGGTTCCTGCCCGCCATCCGCGGGGCGCTTGCCGCGAAGCCGATCCGCGGGCGGATCACGGTTTCGGGTTACGAGGGCTCGGAGCTCTTGGTGGCGCGCCTGCTGGTCGAGAGTGGCGCAGACGTGCTCTATGTCGGCTCGGCCTGCCCGAAGACGCGCTGGTCCGACCCGGACCGGGAGTGGCTGGAGGCGCGTGGCGTGCCGGTGAGGTTCCGCGCCAGCCTCGAGGATGACAAGGCGGCAGTCGATGCGTTCGCGCCCGATCTTGCGATCGGCACGACGCCTGTGGTGCAACACGCCAAGTCGAAGGCCATTCCGGCGCTTTATTTCACCAACCTCATTTCGGCGCGGCCGCTGATGGGCCCTGCGGGCGCGGGCTCGCTTGCCGAAGTCATCACCGGGGCGCTGGGCAACAGGGCGCGGTTCGACCGGATGCGCGATTTCTTCGAGGGTGTCGGGGAGGGCCATGCCGCAGGGGTCTGGGAAACGACCCCCGAAGACCGGCCGCAGTTCAAGGCGAAATATGCCGCCCAGCGCGTTGCCAGGGCCAGGGCCGAGGAGGCCGTGGGCTCATGACCCTCATCCTCGATCATGATCGGGCCGGCGGCTACTGGGGGGCGGTCTACGCCTTCACGGCGGTCAAGGGCCTCCAGGTGGTGATTGACGGCCCTGTGGGCTGCGAGAATCTTCCGGTGACCTCGGTGCTGCACTACACCGACGCGCTCCCGCCGCACGAGCTGCCGATCGTGGTGACGGGCCTTGGCGAGGAAGAGCTGGGCAAGACCGGCACCGAGGCGGCGATGAAGCGGGCATGGAGCACGCTCGACCCCGACCTGCCTGCTGTCGTGGTGACCGGTTCCATCGCCGAGATGATCGGCGGCGGAGTGACGCCCGAGGGCACCAACATCCAGCGCTTCCTGCCGCGCACCATCGACGAGGACCAGTGGCAGTCGGCCGACCGGGCGATGATGTGGCTGTGGGACCAGTTCGGGCCCAAGAAGATGCCGGCGCCACGGCCACGCAAGGCCGGTGAAAAGCCGCGCGTGAACATCATCGGCCCGATCTACGGCACTTTCAACATGCCGTCCGACCTCGCCGAGATCCGCCGGCTGGTCGAAGGTGTCGGGGCCGAGGTGAACATGGTGTTCCCGCTCGGCGCTCACTTGGCCGACATCCGCAGACTGGCCGATGCCGAGGTCAACATCTGCATGTACCGCGAGTTCGGCAAGCTGCTGTGCGAGCGGCTCGAGCGGCCCTGGCTGCGGGCGCCGATCGGCCTTCATTCGACGACAGCCTTCCTGCGCAAGCTGGGCGAGCTTCTGGGCATCGACCCCGAGCCCTTCATCGCGCGCGAAAAGCACACGACGGTGAAGCCGCTGTGGGACCTGTGGCGGTCGGTCACCCAGGATTTCTTCGGCACCGCGAGCTTCGGGATCGTGGCGACCGAGACCTATGTGCGGGGCATCCGCAACTTCCTCGAGGAAGAGATGGGACTGCCCTGCCGCTTCGCGTTCCGCCGCACGGCCGGGGTCAAGCCCGACAATGCGGCGGTCCGCGAGGCGATCGCGACCACGCCGCCGCTCATTGTCTTTGGCTCGTACAACGAGCGGATGTACATGGCCGAGACCGGGTGCCGGGGTGTCTATGTGCCGGCCTCCTTCCCCGGCGCGGTCATCCGGCGCCATACCGGCACTCCGTTCATGGGCTATGCGGGCGCGAGCTACCTTGTGCAGGAGGTGTGCAACGCGCTGTTCGATGCGCTGTTCCACATCCTGCCGCTGGCAACCGACCTCGACCGGGTGGAGGCCACGCCGAGCCGGCTCGTGCAGGAGCTGGCCTGGGCGAGCGACGCCCGCGACGCCCTTGATCGGCTGGTCGAGGCCGAGCCCGTGCTTGTCAGGATTTCCGCGGCCAAGCGGTTGCGCGACGCTGCCGAGGCGGCGGCCCGCGCCGAGGGCGCAGCGGAGGTTGCAGCCCGTCATGTCGCAGCCGCATCCGGCCGTGCCGAGAGGATGGCGGCATGAGGCCGCGCCACCAGATCATGCCGCCGTGTTGCGGCTCGGGATCGCACCCGATGGCGGGTGCCAGGGGATCAGCCGGGGCCTCCCGGCTGATGACGGGGGCTGGGTGCCCCTCATCGCGTGTTGAAGGAGAACACTGATGGCAAGCATGGATGGGCCTGACCGGGCCCGCACCTCGAGCTACCTCACC
>CALLWN010000206.1 GCA_938016505.1 uncultured Sphingomonadaceae bacterium | reverse complement strand
GGAGCTTCGCGAAATAGGCGTTCTGCTTCGCGCCCAGCCCGGTCGTCACATGGTTGGGGCACACCGCATTGACCGTGATGCCGTGGCGGCCAAGCTCGACCGCCATCGACCGCACCAGCCCCACCATCCCGTGCTTGGAGGCGCAATAGGGCGCCATGTGCGGGAACCCGGACTTGGCCGCCTGCGAGGCGATCATCAGGATCCGCCCGCCCTCCCCTCGCGCCACCATGTGGGCGGCGGCGTGCTTCGCCGCGAGGAAGGCGCCCTTCAGGTTCACGTCGAGGACCGCATCCCAGTCGGCCTCCTCGGTCTCCAGAAACGGCTTCATCAGATAGCCGATGCCGGCGTTCGCCACCATCACGTCGAGCCGGCCGAAGGCGCCAACCGCGGCCTCGACGACGGCGCGGCAATCGGCATCGGAGCGGACGTCGCAGGGCACCGCGATCGCCCTTGCGCCCAGCGCCCGCAGGCCTTCGGCGACGGCTTCCATCTCTTCCGTCGTGCCGATGTCGCCAGCGTCCATGCGCTCCTTCGGCGTGCCGAGGTCGGTGACGACGCAGGCCGCCCCTTCCTCGGCAAACCGGCGCAGGATCGCAGCGCCCAGCCCGCCAGCGCGGCCCGAGCCGGTGACGGCGACGACGCGGCCCTCGAACCGGCGCATCAGAGGTCTTCCGTCAGCAGGAAGAGGGGCGCGTCGGCGAAGGCCTGGAACTCGGCCGCCACCTTCTGCACCGCCTCGGAGGCGACATCGGCGAGGAACGGGTCGAGCCCGACGATGTCGATGGTCTCGGCATAGGCATAGGGGCTCGCCGCCTCGCTGCCGAGAAGGCCGGTGACGCGGTGGACCCGGAAATCGCTCACCGACGCCAGCGCGCGCACGCCTGGCATGTCGGTCGTCCTCGCCCACTGCTCGTAGGCGGCCGGGTCGACCCCCGGCTTCAGGTTGAACAGCACGATGATGCGCATGGGGCGTCTCCTCTTCTCCTCTCAGGCGTAGCCGGCGGGCCAGCGATGGGCATTGAGCGCCTGCTCCAGCCGCTCGCCCAGCGCGAGCAGGGTCGCCTCGTCGCCAGCGCGGCCGACGAGCTGGACCGCAACCGGCAGGCCGTCCCCGGTCCAGCCGGCGGGGAGCGAAAGCGCGGGCAGGCCGGCGATGTTGGCAAGCGCCGTGAAATCGGCCTGGCTGACGGGGGCCTCGCTGTCGAACGGGAAGGCCGGCTGCGGCGCGGTGGGAAGAAGGATCGCGTCATCGGCCTGGAGCACGGCGCGAAGGGCTGCACCCGCTTCCGCCAGCGCCTTCTGGCCTTCGGCCCGGGCGGGTGCAGCGAAGCGACGGCCGAAGGCGAGGCTCGAACGGAATGCTTCGGAGAAGCCTTGCGGATGCGCTGCCATGTCGGCGCCGAAGCGGGCGTCGGCCTCGATGGTCGATTCGACGAAGCCGGCAAGCCGGACCCTGTGGTGGTCGATGTGGGTCAGCCGCTCCTCCACTGGCACACCCAGCCCCTCGAGCAGGCCTGTCGCCAGCCGGAACGCATCCGCAACCGCCGGGTGCAGCGGCACGTCGCGTGCCGAGGAGAGGGTGGCGACCCGGCGCACGGGCCTGGCCGCCCCGGCAGGCGCGAGTTCGGCGAACACGGCCGCCACATCGGCGACCGAGCGGGCGAGCGGGCCGATCGTGTCCCATTTTTCGACCAGCAGCATCAGCCCGGCATCGGGAACGAGGCCATTGGTCGGCTTCAGCCCGGCAACGCCGCAATAGGCCGAAGGGATCCGCACCGAGCCGAGCGTGTCGGTGCCGAGCGCTGCAGCGCACAGGCCGGCAGCAACCGCAGCGCCCGACCCGCCAGACGAGCCGCCTGGCGTGTGGCCGTGGCGGTGCGGTGTGTGGGTGCGGCCGAAGTGGGGGTTGTCGGTGGTGGCCCCGAGCGCGCCCTCGTGGAGGTTGAGCGTGCCGAGGATGACGGCGCCAGCCGCGCGCAGCCGGGCGACGACCTCGGCATCGGCTTCTGCCACCCGGTCGCGCCAGGCGCCGAAGCCGCCGTGCCACGGGAGCCCGCGCACGGCGATGTTGGCCTTGACCGCGATGGGCACGCCTTCGAGCGGGCGGGCCGCGCCGGCTGCGACCCGCGCCGCGCTTTCCCCGGCAGCAGCGCGGGCGCCCTCCGCATCAACCGCCGTGAACGCGTTGAGCGCCGGATCGAACCGGGCGATCCGCTCGAGATACTGGTCGGTCGCAGCAGCCGGGGAGAGTTCGCCTGCATCGAACGCCGCGCGCAGCGCGACGACACCGAGCCGGTGCGCCGGCGCGCTCACCGTCGGCGCTCGTCGATGAGGCGGATCGGCTTTTGCCTCACCTCGATCTGGGTGAGCTGGGCGGTCGCGCCGGGCTCGACCAGCTCGACCTCGACCTCGACCCCGAGGCCCTGGCGCAGCAGCGCGGCGAGCGGCGGCTTCGCCTCGGCGCGCGGGTCGCGGTGCTCGAGCAGGACCGTCATCCGGTCGGCGCCGGAGGAATCCCGCGCCAGCCGGCAGACATATTCGCCGGTAAGCTCGGGCCGGTTCTCGATGATCGCCCCGATCGCGTGCGGGAAGACGTTGATCCCCTTCAGCTTCACCATGTTGTCGGAGCGGCCGAGGAAGCCCTCGATCCGGTCGAAGACCATGCCGGTCGCGTTGGCGTCGGTGCGGAATGCCGAGACATCGTGGGTGTTGAAGCGGATCACCGGGGCCACGTCCCGCTTGTAGAGGCAGGTGACGACCATGTCGCCCTTCTGCCCGCGCGCGACCGGCGCACCCGTGTCGACCTCGCAGATCTCGACCAGCTGGGCATCCTCCCACACATAGAGCCCGTCGCGCTCGGGGCCTTCGCCCGCGATGCAGCCGGTATCGCCGACGCCATACCAGTCATAGGCCTTCGCACCGCCCCAGGCCGCCTCGGTTGCAGCGCGGTCCTCGGTGCCGAGATGGCCGATGATCATCCTGACCGGGATGTCGCGCCCCGGCTCGAGCCCGGCCTCGCGCGCCACCTCGGCGAGCTTCCTCACATAGTCGACGAAACCGACGAGCACGGTCGCGCGGAAGTCGGCCATCAGCTGCACCTGGCTTGCCGAGCGGGTCTCGATGCCGGTGCCGGCGGAGAGGAACAGCGCCTCGGTGAAGCGGGTGTAGGCCTCGCGGATATAGTGGCCGCCGTTGATCATGCCGTGGCCGTAGACCGAGTGGACCACATCGTCCGCGCGCAGCCCCTGCCAGCGCGCCATGCGGGCGACGAGGAGATTGCCGACCTCGCGCCCCCACGGGCCGAACAGCAGCACCTGCGGCTTGCCGGTTGTGCCCGAGGTGGTGTGGAGCACGACCGGGCCACGGTTGCGGCCGTGGAAGTCGCCAAGCGGCGGATGTTCGGCAATCGAGGCCATCAGGTCCGACTTGTCGAAGCTCGGCAGCTTCGGGAGATCCTCGAGGCTCCTGATATCGCCAGGCTCGATCCCGCAGGCGCTCCAGTGCCTGCGGTAGAAGGGCACCTCCCAGCCGCGCGCCACCAGCTTCAGGAAGTCGGCTTCCTGGCGGGCGCGGAGTTCATCCCGCGACATCCGGGTGTAGCGCTGAACGAACGCCTCGCCGATCGGGTAGGCCTCGAGCAGGGCGCGGGCATCGACATGGTCGTACCAGGTGGTGGGGCAGGTCTCGGTCATGGGCATCATCCGGGCAGAAGGTCGTCGAGCGGATCATGACTGGCGGGCGCGCCGCCGAGCTCGCAGGCGAAGGCCAGCTTGGCCGCCGCCTGGTCGGGGGAAAGCGGCGCAGCCGGGCTGCCGAGCACGGCGGGAAGCAGGATTTCGACCCGCCCGCCCCCGGCAAGCGTCACCAGCACCCGCTGCGGGGCGAGCGCGTTGGGGTCCGGGTTGCCGTCATCGACCAGCGTCAGCCGGGCGCCCAGCGCCCGCAGCCTCACATCGGCAAAGCTCGCGGGGGCAAACGCGCGCGGGTCGATCCGGCCATCGCTGAGCATGAGGGCGGCAAGGAAGGGCAGGCACAGCCGGGCGCGGGCCGGCGCCATCGCCGGCTCCCACGGCCGCCCGACGAGGCGCATCACCAGCGGCGGCACATGCGCCTCGATCGCGATGATCTCCGCGCCCGGATGGGCCTGCTGCACCTGCTGGAGCGCGTCGAGCACGCCATGGCTCGCCCGGCCCGAGGGCCAGGGCTTGATGCTGACCTCGGCCACGAGGCTGCCGAGGCGGGCGAGATGCGGCGCGACATCGCCCGTGTCGAACAGAGGGAAATAGCCGAACGGGCCGTCGATCGCGCCCGATGGCCCCTCGAGCCCGAGGGCGGCCAGATCGGCCGCAAGCACGCCGGCGCGCGCTGCAAACCCCACCTGCAGCGGCAGCGTCAGCCTGCCCTCGACATGGGCCTGCATGGTGCCGCACGCCTGGGCGACGCCGAGTGCGAGCGCATGCGCCATCGCCTCCGGCCCGAAGCCGAGGAGGCGCCCCGCGGCAGCGGCAGCGCCAACGGCGCCCGCAGTCGCCGGGCGAAAGAAGGTGAGCGGGCTGGTGGCCGCGACGCCAAGCAGGCAGGCGATCTCGACACCGGCCGAGATGGCGGCAAGCGCTGCCGCGCGATCGCGCACGCCGTCGCGGTGGCAGACGGTGCGCGCGGCAGCAGTCACGGCCGACATGGCATGGACAACCGCCTCCTCGTGGACCGCATCCCACTCGAGACAGTGGATCGCAAAGCCGTCCAGCATCGCCGGCCCGCCGCCGGCCCTTGCCACCTGCGCTGCCGCAGGCGTTGCAAGGCCCGCCAGCCTGACGGCGAGCGTGTCGCGCACCAGCTGCTCCGTGGCGGCCAGCGCCGCCGGGCCGGGGGCATGGCGGCAGGCGAAGCCGGCGAGGTGCTCAAGCGCGCTCATGCGACCCACCGGCCGACGAGCTCGAGGAGCGGCTGCACCGGTTCCGCGTCGTCCGCTGCGCAGCAGGCACGTGCAGCATCGGCTTCCCTCGGGTCGAGCCCGCCCCAGGCCGCAAGCGCCCTGAGCTTCGCCTCGACATCGGCAGGGCCGAGCGGCCTTTCGGGATCGCCCCAGGCATCGGCCGCCTCGGCCACTGCGCCGCCGGCCACCACGCGCGCGCCGTAGTGGGCGGGGTAGGCAGAGGCGAAGGGCTCGGCGACTTCGCAGGTCACCCGGGCCCGGGCCGCCGCGATCGCCGGATCGGAGATCGCGGCGGGCTCGAAATCGGCAAGGGCGGGCCGACCGCGCACGGCAACCACCGCCACGCAATGCTGCAGCGAGAATTTCGCCTCGCCAGCGTCCCGCGGCTCCGGCCGGTCGCAGAAGGCGAGCGCGTCGCCATAGGTCTCGACCCGGATCGGACCCTCGGCAAGCGCATCGGCCGGAAGCGCGAGCGCAGCGTCGATGACGGCATGGGCGTGGCGGCAGGCCGGCCATGGCTTCAGCGAGAGCTCGAACAGGCGCCAGCCTTCGCACGCCGCAAGAGCGCGCGGCGCGGCCGTCATCGCCGCCCACAGGCCCTGCGGCCCCTCGACGATGGCGCGCGGGCCGCGGAAGCCCTGGCGGGCCAGACGTGCGTGCCACAGCCCGGCGCAGGCCGCCTGGGCCGCATGGATCGCCTTGGTGTGGACACCCGGCTCGTGGCGGAGCTGCCACAGCCCGCCGGCGAGCGAGGCGGCATGGCCG
>CALLWN010000205.1 GCA_938016505.1 uncultured Sphingomonadaceae bacterium | reverse complement strand
CTTGCCGTGCATGAGCGTGGGCGCGCGGACGACGCGGCCGCCGAAGGCCTGGGCGAGCGCCTGGTGGCCGAGGCACACGCCGAGGAGGGGTGTGCCGGCCTCTGCGGCAAGGCCGATGAGCTCGAGGCAGATGCCGGCCTCATTGGGGGTGCAGGGGCCGGGCGAGAGCAGGACCGCCCGGGGCGCGAGGGCGAGGGCCTCGGAGGCGGACAGGGCATCGTTGCGGCGGACCTCGACCTCGGCGCCGAGCTCCTGGAGATAGTGGACGAGGTTGAAGGTGAAGCTGTCGTAATTGTCGATGACGAGGATCATGGAGCGGACCCCGGCGCGGCGCTGGCGATGGCGAGGAAGTCGCGCGGGGTGAGGCTGGCGCCGCCGACGAGCGCGCCGCCGACATTGGGGACGGCAAGCAGCGCGCGGGCGTTGTCGGGCCTGACCGAGCCGCCGTAGAGGACGGGGGTGCCCGCCGGCACGCGGGCGGCGATGAAGCCGTGGACTTCGGCGACCTCGGCGGGGGTTGGGGTTCGGCCGGTGCCGATCGCCCATACCGGCTCGTAGGCGACGACGAGGGGGCCTGCGCCGGGGAGCGAGCCCTCGAGCTGGCGGCCGAGGATGGCGAGCGTTGCGCCGGCCTCGCGCTCGGCGAGCGTCTCGCCGACGCAGACGATCGGGGTGAGGCCGGCGCGATAGGCAGCGGCGGCCTTGGCGTGCACGACCGGGTCGGTCTCGCCATGGCCGGTGCGGCGCTCGGAATGGCCGACGATGACATGGGTGGCGCCGGCGTCGGCGAGCATCTCGGCGGCGATGTCGCCGGTGAAGGCGCCCTCGGGCTCGGCGTGGCAGTCCTGGGCGCCGATGCCGACATGGCTTTGGCGCGCGGTCTCGGCGAAGCGGGCGACGAGGGTGGCCGGCGGGCAGACGAGGAGGCGGGCGCCCGGGATCGGGCCGGCGCGGACCAGCGCCTCGACAAGTGCGACGCTGGCGAGGCGCCCGTGCATCTTCCAGTTGCCGACGATGAGCTGCATCCTGACCGTTCCGTTCGCCGTGCGTTCAGGTCGCAGCGGCCATGCGGCAACCCTCTAGACAGCCGCCGCCCCCGGCGGCAAGCCGGTGCCCGCGCCGCCATGGACAGCCGCTTGATCATCAGCCTCCCGTGGAGCCGGACAGTCGCCACGCTGGTTGCGATCCTCTGCCTGGTGATGGCGCAGCTGGTGGCAGGGCCGGCGCGTGCGCAGAGCATCCTGCGCGACGCCGAGACCGAGGCGCTGCTGCGCGACATCGCGGCGCCGCTGGTCGCGGCCGCCGAACTCGACCCCCGCTCGGTCCATGTCTACCTGGTGGGCGACAGCAGCATCAACGCCTTTGTCGCCGGCGGGCAGAATGTGTTCTTCCATTCGGGCCTGCTGGTCGCGGCCGACGACGTGAACGAGGTGCAGGGCGTGATGGCCCACGAGCTCGGCCATATCTCCGGGGGCCATGCGATCCGCTGGGGCGAGGGCGCGGGGCCGGCCTCGACCATCTCGATCCTGTCGCTCATCCTTGGCGCTGCGGCGATGGCGGCAGGCGCCGGCGATGCCGGCATGGCGGCGATCATGGCGGGCCAGCAGGCGGCGCAGGCCCGGATCCTCTCCTTCAACCGCGAGCAGGAAAGCCGGGCCGACCAGGCCGGGGCCGCGTTCCTGAACCGCGCCGGGATCACCGGGCGGGGCATGATCCGCTTCTTCGAGAAGCTCATGGGCGAGGAGTATCGGCTGGCCATCCCCCAGACCAACAGCTACAACCGCACCCACCCTCTGTCGGGCGAACGGATCCGCGCGCTTGACAATGTGCTTCGGACCTCGCCGGCGTGGGACAGGCCCGTCGACCCCGGGCTCCAGGCCCGCTACGCCCGGGTGCGAGGGAAGCTCATCGGCTTTCTCTACCCGCTCGAGACGGTGCTGAAGGCCTATCCGCCGGGCGACACGTCGGACGCCGCGCGGTTCGCACGGGCCTATGGCTACCATCGCGCGGCCTTCCCCGAGAAGGCGCTCGCCGAGATCGACGCGGTGGCTGAGCGCAACCCCACCGACCCCTATTCGCGCGAGCTCGAGGGCCAGATCCTGCTCGAATCCGGACGCGTTGCCGAGGCGATCGGGCCGCTGCGGCAGGCGGTCGAGCTGTCGAATGGCGAGCCGCTGATCGCGGGGATGCTCGGCCATGCGCTGGTGCAGGCGAGCAATGACGGGGCTGACGCGGCGATCCTCGCCGAGGCCGAGCAGGTGCTGCGGGGCGTGGTCCAGCGCGACAGCCGGAACCCCTTCGCCTGGCTTCAGCTTGGCACCATCTACGAGCTGAAGGGCGACACGCCGCGCGCCGCACTCGCCTCGGCCGAGCGGATCAGCCTGTCGGGCGGGGACCCGCGGCTCGCCGCCCGGGCCGCCCGCACGGCCATGGCGGGGCTGCCGCGCGGGACCCCGGACTTTCTGCGCGCCGAGGACATCGCGCTCGCGAGCCAGGGCGAAATCGAGCGGCTGCGGCTGAAGGACCGCAGCAGCCAGCAGCAGGACCAACGCCGATGACCGACCCCCTGCCCCCCGCCGCACGCCAGGTTCCGCTGTGGGTTGCCGTCGGGCTTGCGCTCGCGCTCGGCGCGGCGCTCGGCGCGCTGGGCTGGCGCGCGTTCGACCCCCAGCCCGACCCGCCGGTGAAGGACGCCGCCTTTGCTGCAAGGGTGCGCGAGGCGATCCTCGCCGACCCGCAGGTCATTCCCGACGCGATCACCAAGCTGCAGGACCGCGAGGTGGCGAAGCTTCTCGCCAGCAACCGGGAGGCGATCGAGACTCCGTTTGCCGGCGCCTGGGCAGGCGCCGAGGACGGCGACGTCGTGCTGGTCGAGTTCTTCGACTTCGCCTGCCCCTTCTGCCGCCAGGGCCATGCCGATGTCGCCCGGCTGCTCGCCGAGGACCCGAAGCTCAAGGTGGTGTGGCGCGACTTTCCCGTGCTTGGCCCGGCGAGCGAGCGCTTCGCCCGCGCCAGCCTCTCGGCGGCGCGGCAGGGCCACTACCGGGCCTTCCGCGACGCGGTGTTTGCGCGCGAGGGCCGGCTCGCCGAGAGCGCGTTCATCCCTGCGGTCCGCAAGGCCGGGCTCGACGAGCGGCAGCTGGTCGCCGACCTGGCCGACCCGGAGCTCGCCGCCGTGCTCGAGCAGAATCTTTCGCTGGCACGCGCGCTGGGGCTCACGGGCACGCCGAGCTACATCGTCGGCGACCGGATCATCGCCGGGGCGGTCGGGATCGACGAGCTGCGCGCCGCGATCGCGGCAGCGCGTGCCCGGCCACCGGCCGCACAGGGTGCAGGCCGCGCGGAACCTGCGGCTACGGACATGGGAACTGTCCTACAGTAACCATTATGGTTATGTTTGGGGCATGTCGAGTCGTGCTCATGCCCCTTTCGCCCTGCTGCTCCTGGGCGCCTGCGCAACCGGCGGCCTGCCGCCCGCCGAGCCGCTGATCGCCCGCCATCTGGCTGAAGTCGATGCCGCGCTCGGCCTTTCCCCGCCCGATCTCGAAAGCGCGGGCGCCAGCGCGACTGCAGCCGCGGCTGCGGCCGATCTGCGGGCTGCAGCAGCGGGCGGGACGGCTGCGGAGACGATTGCCCGGTCGGTCGGGGCGTGCCGGGAGGCAGTCGCCCGGCTGGCCGGGCGCGGCGTCACCGACCCCCTGCTGGTCGAGCTGAGCGCGGCACGGGCGACCTGCCGGCTTGCCGCGACAAGCGATGCACTGGCTGCGAGGGAGATGTTCGATGGCCGCGACTGAGACGGGACTGCCCTCGATCCCCGCGATTGCGCGGCGCCTTGCCGAGGCTGCGGCGGCGATTGCCGGGGACAGCTGGGAGGCGGTGAGGGACGAGGTTGTGCCGCACCTGCGCGCGGCCGCCGGGACTGCCCATGCGACTGCCCAGGCCGTTCGCGCCGGGCGGATCGGCAAGGCAGACGCCGCCTTCGTGCTGGAATGCCAGCAGCTCTACCTTGCCAACATCATCCGCCATGTCCGCCTGCTGGGGCAGGTGCGCGGCCAGCGGCTGGTCGAGGGGGTGGTGCGTTCGCTGGCGGGCCTGCTCGCGGAGGCGGCGCGGGACTGACGCCCCGGCACGCCGGGATCAGCGCGAGTAGAACTCGACCCCGAGGTTGGGTTCCATCTTCACCGGGTAGGGCACTTCGTCGAAGCTGGGCACCCGGACGTAGGTGGCGGAAAAGCCGTCGACTGCGACATAGTCGGGGATGTCGCGCTCGCCCGAGGCCTGGGCCTCGAGCACGAGCGCCATTTCGCGCGCCCTGTCGGAAAGCGTGATGACATCGCCCGGCGCAACGCGCGCCGAGGCGATGTTGCACTTTCGCCCGTTCACCTGGACATGGCCGTGGTTCACGATCTGGCGGGCGGCGAAGATGGTGGGCGCGAACTTGGCGCGGTAGACGACCATGTCGAGCCTGCGCTCGAGCAGGCCGATGAGGTTCTGAGAGGTGTCGCCCCTGACCCGGACGGCCTCTTCATAGACCTTGCGGAACTGCTTTTCGGTCACGTCGCCGTAATAGCCCTTGAGCTTCTGCTTGGCCTTGAGCTGCTGGCCGAAGTCGGAGACCTTGCCCTTGCGGCGCTGGCCATGCTGGCCGGGGCCATATTCGCGGCGGTTGATGGGGGACTTGGGGCGACCCCAGATGTTCTCGCCCATGCGGCGATCGAGTTTGTACTTTGCGCTGGTGCGCTTCGACATGGTTCATCCTTCGCTTGCCGACCGCGGGAGTGCGGCACGGCGGCAGCCGCGCGGAGGACGGGCCGGATGCCCGGGACCGCGCGACAGTGCCCGGGACCGCGCGACACGCCGTCGCTGGCGTGCCGGGCCACCGCTTCACCGGGCGTGCGGGGCCGAATGCGAGCGCGCCGTCTAGCCGGGCGATGCAGCCCGGGTCAAGCGCGTGTTGACGGTGACTGGCCGGACCGCTATCGATTCGGGCTTTCCCGCATGCTGGAGTGAACCCGTGGCGCGTGTCACCGTCGAGGATTGCATCGAGAAGGTTCCCAACCGGTTCGATCTGGTGCTGCTGGCCGGCCAGCGGGCGCGGCAGATTTCCGGCGGCGCCGAGCTGACGGTGGATCGCGACCGCGACAAGAACCCGGTGGTTGCGCTGCGCGAGATCGCCGAGGGGACGGTTGCGCCTGCCGAGCTGGAGGAGCGGATCATCCAGGGTCTGATGAAGGTGCAGATCGAGGAGGATGAGGAGGCCGATGTGCTCGGCAGCCTTGCAGCTTCCGCCGAGGCGCTGCGGCTGACGGCTGCGGTTCCGCCCAGGAACCAGAATCTCGGCCCCGAGGAGTGACCCCCCGGGGCCGGGGCGGCCTCAGCCGCCGCCCGAGGCTCCGTAGTGCAGGCTGTCCAGCACCTTGGAGAGGCTGAAGCTGCCGGCCTTCTGGGCGGGCGGGAAGTCCTTGAAAGTGGCAAGCAGCTCCGCCACGACGGTCTGCGCCGGCACCATGATGAAGCAGTGGTCGATGTACCAGTCCCAGTAGGTGTTGGACGTGATGTCCGCCTGCTCGTAGGGGTCGGTGCGCAGATTGAAGAGCTTGGGCGCGCGCAGCGTGACGAACGGCTCGAACCAGAGCTTGAGCGTGCCCTCGACCCGCTGCTCCATGAAGACGAGCTTCCAGTTGTCGACCCGGAGCGCGCACAGGTCGCCATCGTCGGTGAAGTAGACGAAGCCCTTCCTTGGCGACGGCTCGCCGGCGGTGATGTGGCCGAGCTGGTTCATTCCATCGATGTAGGACTTGTAGAAGCGATCCCCCAGCGTCACGCCCGCCTTCAGTTCCTCCTTGATGTCGGGCCGCCCGGCCATGGCTGCGAAGGTCGGCAGCCAGTCGAGGTGGGAGACGATGTCGTTCGAGACGCTGCCCGCCGGAACATGGCCCGGCCATCGGATCAGGCAGGGCACGCGATAGGCGCCTTCCCAGTGGGTGTTCTTCTCGCTGCGGAAGGGCGTGGTGCCGGCATCCGGCCAGCTGTTGCAGTGCGGGCCGTTGTCGGTCGAGTACATCACGAACGTGTCGTCGGCGATGCCCAGTTCGTCGATGAGGTCGAGCAGCACGCCGATCGCCCTGTCGTGATCGATCATCACGTCGTGATACTCGCTCTGCCAGCGCCCGGCCTGGCCGCGGCTT
>CALLWN010000204.1 GCA_938016505.1 uncultured Sphingomonadaceae bacterium | reverse complement strand
GTTCGACCTGCCCGAGCAGGGGGTCAGGGTCTGCTTCGTCGATGTCGCCAATTCCCAGATCGAGCTCATCGAACCGCTGGGCGACGATTCGCCGATCCACGGCTTTCTTGCCAGGAACCCGAAGGGCGGGCAGCACCATGTCTGCTTCGAGGTGCCCGACATTCTCGCCGCGCGCGACGCGCTGGTGGCGAAAGGGGCAACCGTGCTCAGGAACGGCGAGCCCCGGATCGGGGCGCATGGCGTGCCGGTGATCTTCGTCCACCCGAAGGACATGGGCGGCGTGCTGATCGAGCTGATGGCGGAGCCGCAGAGCAGCGGCCATTGAGCCCGGGCAGGGGAGCCCGATGATCGTCGACACGCTGGCCGCGCTCCATGATGAGGCGGTTGGCGCACTGCGCGCCGCGCTCAAGCGGGTGATCGCCGGCGGGCCGCCGCCCGACGCCGTGGAGCGGCGGCGCTTCACCTACCCCGAGCTTCGGCTGGCCTGGGCCGGTGACGATGCGGCGCCGCGGCAGGGCCGGGCGTTTGCGCGGCTGAACGCGCCGGGCACCTACGGCGTGACGGTGACCCAGCCGCGGCTGTTCCGCCGCTATCTCGAGGAGCAGATCGACCTGCTCGTGCGCGACTATGGGGTCGAGCTTGCGGTGGGGCCCTCGGAGGTCGAGATTCCCTTTGCCTATGTGCTCGATGGCGCGGAGGATCTGGCGCTTGACGCAACCGCGGCACGAACGCTCGGGCGACATTTCGCGACGACCGAGCTCCGCCATATCGGCGACGAGCTGGCCGACGGGCTGTGGCGGCAGCAGGCCGATGCGCCGCGGCCGCTGGCCCTCTTTGATGCACCCCGCACCGATTTCTCGCTGGCGCGGATCCGCCACTACACCGGGACGCCGCCAGCGCATGTCCAGAGTTACATCCTCTTTACCAACTATCACCGCTACATCGACCAGTTTCTCGCCTTTGCCTGCGCCGAGATTGGCCGCGCCGGCACGCGCTTCACCCGGCTCTCCTGCCCCGGCGGGGTGGTGCTGGATGCGGCGACGGCCAGCCCCGAGGCCGCGCTGGCCGAGGGCGCCTGGCGGCGCCACCAGATGCCGGCGTGGCACCTGATCGCCGAGGACGGCCATGGGATCAGCTTCGTCAACATCGGGGTGGGGCCTTCCAACGCCAAGACGATCTGCGACCATCTGGCGGTGATGCGGCCGGAGGCGTGGATCATGATCGGCCATTGCGGCGGCCTGCGGCCGAGCCAGGCGATCGGCGACTATGTGCTGGCCCACGCCTATCTGCGCGACGACCATGTGCTCGACGACGTGCTGCCGCCCGAGATCCCGATCCCGCCGATCGCCGAGGTGCAGCAGGCGCTTGCCCGGGCCGCCGAGGAGGTGACCGGGCTCGACGCCGACCGGCTGAAGCCGCGGCTGCGCACCGGCACGGTGGTGACGACCGACGACCGCAACTGGGAGCTGCGCTACGGGCTTTCAGCGCGGCGGTTCAACCAGTCGCGCGCGGTTGCAGTCGACATGGAATCAGCGACGATCGCGGCCCAGGGCTACCGGTTCAGGGTGCCCTATGGCACGCTGCTCTGCGTCTCGGACAAGCCGCTCCATGGCGAGATCAAGCTGCCCGGGCAGGCCAACCGCTTCTACGAGGGCGCGATTTCCGAGCATCTCCAGATCGGGATCACGGCGATCGAGAAGATGCGCGAGCAGGGAGGGCGGCTGCATTCGCGCAAGCTCCGGGCGTTCGACGAGCCGCCGTTCCGCTGAGGCGGCGCTGCAGTGCGAACCGGAGGTTGCGGCTCGCGTCCGGCGCCGGATGCGGGTAGACGGTGTGTGGATCGGCCTTTCTGGAGCGGCGGCATGGCGACACGATCGGGCGGGATGCCGGGCGATGATGGCGCGAGAGGCGCGGCGCCGTGGCACCTGTGGGCAGCGGGGCTTTTCGGGCTAGCGTGGAACGGCTTTGGCGTGATCGACTATCTCAAGTCGAGCATGGAGGGCGACCTCTATTTCCGGCAGATGGGGATGAGCGAGGCGCAAGTGGCCTACATGGAAGCGATGCCGGGGTGGCTGACCTCGGTGTGGGCGGTGGGCGTGTGGAGCGCGCTCCTTGCGACCGCGCTTCTGCTGATGCGGCGGAAGCTGGCAGCGCCCTTGTTCCTGGTCTCGCTCGGGGCGTATCTTGTCAGTCTGGTCCGCCAGTTCCTGGTCGCGCCAGAGGCCGCGATGGGCGGCGGTAGCGCATGGGTGCAGTTCGTCGTGCTGGGGGCCTGTCTGTTCTTTGCGGGCTACAGCTGGACTATGGCGCGAGCTGGCGTGCTGCGCTGACGACTGGAATCGGGCCTGATGAACAGGGGCCCGCGCACGTGCGCGCGGGCCCCTTTCCCTCGTGACGAACGGGTCAGGCGGCGTGGGCGAGCCTGCGGCGGCGTGCCATGAAGCCGACCATGCCGAAGCCGGCGATGAGCATCGCCCAGGTGGCCGGCTCGGGGACGACGCCGCCACCGCCGCCGGGGGTGCTGGTGAGGAGGAGGCGGTTGATCGCGAAATCGCCCGGATTGGAGAATGCATAGTCGAGGGTGAGCACGATCTTCTTGATGTTCGCCTCGGTGGACAGGACGCCGAGGAAGATCGCCGAGCCGTCGTTGGCGTCGTTGCTGACACCGTCGCGGGTGACGGTGCCGAGCAGCGTGTCGGCCGAGTCATAGGCCTTCAGATTGGCCCCGAAGGCGCCCCAGTAATTGGCCTGCCACCGGGTGCCGGCGCCAGCAACCGGCGAGGCGAAGACGATGGTGATGTCGGGGCCCACGTAGTTGGTGTAGAGCAGGGCGTCGCCTGGCAGGAAATTGCCAAACCAAGTCACGCCCTGGGTGCGGCGGACGAGCGTGCCACCGGCGCTGTCGATGGTGGCCGTGCCGCCGCCGTCGGTCGAGACGGTGGCGGGAAGCGAAGCTGGGCCAGCAAGGTCATCGCCGATC
>CALLWN010000203.1 GCA_938016505.1 uncultured Sphingomonadaceae bacterium | reverse complement strand
CGGCAGGATCGCCCGGTTCACCCGGTCGCCCCAGCAACGGTGCACCCCCGCCCCCCACAGCAGATACTGCGCCCACGGCCGACCGGGGCGGAAGTCGTCGGGGGCCTCCACCGCCGCCCCGTCGTGCATGGCCGAAAGATTGGCGGCAAGCACCATCCGCCCCTTCGGCACCACGGTTCCGCCCAGCCGCGTGTCGGCCGCCGCGCGCCGGTAGATGACCGGGTTGACCGGCGAGAACCGCAGCGCCTCGAACAGATAGTCGCCCACCCGCGCCTCGTCCCCGGCGCGGGCCGCCCGCTCGGCCCCCTTCATCGCACCAGGCCGCCGCAGCAGCTCCTCGACTGCAAGGCACGCCGCCTTGGAGAGCGTCGGGATCGCCCCGATGACAATGCCGAGCATCTGCGTCCTGACCCCATCGGCATCGAACGCCGGGTCGCCCGCGGCACCCCGCGCGCAGGCCCGCGCCAGCAGCGTGTCGGGCCCGGCAGTCGCCCGGCTCGCGTCGATCGCGGCATTGACCCGTGCCGCTGCCGAAAGCGCCGCCTCGGTCACCCGCGGATCGGCGCCAAGGTCCGAGAACAGGTAGTGAAACAGCGCGGTCGCATCGGCGACCAGCTGGTCCACCGAAAGCCCCCCGGTCACCCCGAACCAGCGCTGCACCATCAGCGCCGGCACCCGCGCCGACAGCGCCGGCGGCAAGTCGATTGCGCCGCCACCCTCGGGCCCCACCGCTGCCTCGACGGCTGCGGCCGCCTCGTGCCGCGCCATCGCCAGCACCCGCTCCAGATCGTCGGGGTCGACAATCGCCGCCATCGCCGCGGTGTCGCGGCGGTAGGTCTCGCCGTCCTGCACGCCGAGAAAGAAGTCGCGTCCCCCCGTCAGCGCCCGCATCCGCGGCCCGTAGACCACCGCGAAATCCGCCTCGCGGTCCAGCACCTCGGCCACGTCGGCGGCGCGCGTCACCAGCAGCGTGCCCTCGCCCTCGTAGCAGGCCACCAGATTCTGCCCGAGCACGAGATGCGGCTTCGCGAACCGCAGCACCGCCATCGCCGCCCGCTGCCCCTCCGGCACCGTCAGCGCAGCGCGAAACCGCGCCCTCGGCCCGCCGCTCGCTTCCAGGAACAGCCGCCCCAGCGCCGAAACCCCATCGATCGCAGCCACAAACCGGCTCATGTCGGGTCCACCAGCCCCTGCCCGATCATCCGCAGCGCCGTCATCGACGGCTGGAAGAAATAGTCCCCGCCCCGGGTCGTCACGAACGGCCTGAGGCCCCCCGCCACGAACGGCGGCTTCGACGGGTCCCCGCTCGCGATCACGAACCGCGCCCCCTCCCGGTGCGCGCCAACGATCGGGCAACCGTCGTTCCCGGCATCGAAGTCGAGCCCATGGTTCATCCACTGCTGCTGGACGAACTCGAACTGCCGGAACAGGTCGGCGCAATAGGCGAGCAGCACGATCCCATGCTCGCCATGCGGGTCGTCGCGCCCGCCATGGGGCAGCCCGCGCCGCAGGATCCGCCGCCGGTTGTTGAGCGCCGAGCCCAGCCGCCCACCCGGCCGCTTCGCGTCCCACAAGGGGTCGAGCGCATCGCGCGTGTTCGCCCGGCGGATGTGCGCCGTCTTCGGGCACAACAGCCCGTCCCGGTCCCCGGCATAGCCGAACTCGGTCAGATAGGCGGTCCGCTCGTCGCGGCTCATCCTCGCCAGCCGCGCCCGCGCCGCCTGCCAGTCGGCAAATGTCGGCGCCTTCACCAGCGGCACCCCGTCCTCCCAGCGCCCCGCCATCTTGGCCTTGAGCGTCGCCAGCGCCTCCTCGAGGCTCGCAAGCCCCCAAACTCCCGCCAGCGCCGCGGCCCGGCTCCCGATCCAGTCATCCCAGGCGCCAAGGTCCTGGTGCAGCTTCCGGAGCGCGAGGAAGGTCCCGTTCCTGCTGAAGTCGAGCGGCATCGGCGCGCCCGCCACCTCCTGCGCCTCGTCCGGCCAGCCCAGAATGAATTCCCCGGTCGCCAGCGGCCGCCAGTTGCCGGCGCCATCGACTGCGCCCTGCCCGCGGCACCTGTCCCGCTCCTCGCCCCCCGGATACTGGCCCTCGAACACCGGGTCGGCGATCGCGTCGTTGAAGCCGAAATGCTCGGTCGCAAGCGGCCCCTCGCTGCCGTCCGGGCCCGGCCCCCAAAGCGCGGAAAGCGCCTGGAAGCGCGGGTCCGCCCCCCGGTGCCCCTCCAGCAGAACCACCCCGCCCTCGCTCGCCTCCACCAGCGCAAGCAGACTGCCGGTCGCCGCGTCGAGCCGCGCCGCCATCGCCTCGGCCGGGCCGAGCAGCGCGTTCAGCATCACCAGAACATGCACGCCCGGCCGGTCGGGGTCGGGCTGCCACACCGGGTCCCAGTGCGCGCTCAGGCTCGGCCCAAGGTCGTCGCCCAGCACGGCCGCACGCCGCGCCATCCCGTCGATGAACGCGTCGGGAAAGGCCCTGAGCGTCCGCACCGGCACCTCGAGCGCCTCGAGCCCCCGCCAGGTGAAGGCGATGTTGAGCGTGACCAAGGGCCGCGCCATCTGCCCCGGCTGCGCCTGCGCGCCATCGTCGGCCCAGTCGAGCGCAGGGGTCACATGCGGCCGCAGCGCCTCCAGAAACCAGCGCCCGGCCGCGGCGCGCCGCACATGGAACAGCAGCAGCCGCCCCTTCGGATAGCCGCGCTTCCCGTAGGCGCGCAAAATCCCGCCCTGGATATCCCCCTTCTCGAGGCTGACCGGCGCCGACCCGGTCACGCCGCCCCCCGCCCGGGCGCCTCGATCGCCGGCGGCTCCTGGAAGACGAGATCGGAGCGAACCACGCCCGGCGGCTGCGTCGGCGCCACCACATCCTCCGGCCTGATCGTCGCAACAAACCGCCCAAAGGCCGCGTGGCGCCCGGCCGCGTCCATCCCCTGCGCGCCTTCGACGAACAGCGCGAACCACTGCTGCACGAACAGCGCCTTCAATATGGCCGGCAGGTCGCTGTCGGGCGCTGGCGGAAACGGCCGCGCCCCCACTGCCCCGAGCCAGCTGATCACCGCCCAGCCAGCAAGCCCGAGCGCCAGCGGCACCGCCCACAAGAGGTGCCACGCCCCCAGCAGGGTCGCGACAAGCCAGCCCGCCCCGGCCACGGCCGCCAGCGCCAGCACCAGCGGCCCGGCAAGCCCCGCGTCCCCGAGCGGCGGCCGCCCATCCCAGTAATCGTTGAAGCTCATCGTCGTCTCGACCTGGCAGCGCGCCAGGAAGCGGGCAAAGCCGGCCCCGTCCGCCACGCCCTCGAAGCCGAAACAGTGGCGGAAGATCGCCGCCATCTCCTCGCGGCTGTCGCGCCACAGCCCCTCGGCCCAGCTCGCCACCCCATGGTCGGCCTCGCCGTCCCTCGCATCGATGTCGGCGGCAAGCACCAGCCACGGCCGGCTCAGCACGTCGTGCGGCTCCGGCACACCGATGTCCCGCGGCTTCACCCCGGGCAGGAAGCCAAGCAGCCCCTTCACCGCGTTCACCACCGGGTCGGTCGGCCGCCGACCGTTGAACATCGGCTGGTCGATGACGAACAGCCGAAGGAAATGGGTCCGCCGGCACCGCGCGAACGGGCTTTGCTGGCCCGCCGCCTCGGTGGCGACGCTCTGCTGGGCGACAGGCAGCCGCGCCAGCTCCTCGCGCAGCGCATGGCTCGGCGGCACGGCGCCATCTCCGGCCGCCTCATCCACCCGCTTCACCGGCACCAGGCAGGTCAGGAAGACATGGCCCCCGTCACGCGTCGGCATGGGCCGCCTCCCCGCCATAGGCCCGGCGGCCCCAGCGCGCGCGCGAAAGCGTCGCCCGCTCGGCATCCGCCCGGTCGGTGTCGCGCGACGCCACCGGCGCATGACCCGGCGAACCAAGGTCGTTCTGCACGGCCCGCAACTCCCGCACCCAGGCTTCGGCAAACGCCGCGGGGCCCTCCCCATGCGCCTGCGCCAGCCGCAGCACCGCGCGCCTGACCCTCAGCGCCGCCTTGATGTCGCGCTGCGCAGCCCCCGGAGTCGCGGTGTAATAATGGTCGGTGTCGATCTGGTTGGCGCGGATATAGGCCTTGAACGGCGAAATCGGCACCGACCCCGGATACTTGGTCGAGGAATACCAGAACAGGTCGAGTCCCGAGGGGATCCCGTCGGCAAAGGCGTCGATATACTGGTCCCAGGTCCCGTTGAAATTGGAACAGAACAGCATGTAATCATTCACAGGGGTCTCGCGCCCCTGGCCAAGGTCGGGCCACTGGTCACGCCTGATCACCACCCACCGCGCGAAATGGATGATCGAAAGCCCCAGAAGCCCGCGCAGCCGCGAGGGCAGCGCCCGGGCCACGTGGAACAGCCAGCGGTTGATGCCGGTCCGCCGCGGCGGCATCGGCGTCAGCACGTTCATCGCATAGGCCTTGCCGGCGACGTTCGACATCGCACTCCCCCACCCGCACCGGAAAAGATTAATGGCCGAATCCGACCCAGCGTCAATGGCAGTGCCGCCGCCCAACCGTTAATGCCGTGCCATGCCCGCCCACTGGCCCGGTCCGGCCGCCCTCGGTCTCCTCCTCGGCCTTGTCGCCGGCAGCTTTCTCGCCACCCTCGTCCTTCGCGCCCCGCAGGGCCTCCCCATCACCGGCCGCTCGCGCTGCGACCACTGCGAGACCCCGCTCGCCCCGCGCGATCTCGTCCCCCTCCTGTCCTTCCTCGCCGCGCGCGGCCGCTGCCGCCACTGCAACGCCCCCATCCACCCGCTCCATCCAGCGATGGAAGCGCTCGCCGCGCTCATCGGCGCAGTCGCGCTCGGCCTGCTTGGTCTCCCGCTCGGGCTCGCCGGCGCGCTCCTCGGCTGGATGCTGCTCGCCCTCGCCGCGCTCGATCTGCGCCACCACTGGCTCCCCGACTGGCTCACCCTCCCGCTGCTCGCCGCCGGTCTCCTGACGGCGCTCGC
>CALLWN010000202.1 GCA_938016505.1 uncultured Sphingomonadaceae bacterium | reverse complement strand
CGCCTCATCGCCGGCCACTCCGGCATCGGGCCGATCACCCGGTTCGATGCTGGCGACTATGCCTGCCGGATCGCCGGCGAGGTGCCCTATGGCGACGGCAGCGACGGCAGCTTCAACCCCGACCGCCGCGTCGACCACAAGATCCAGCGCCAGGTCGACCGCTTCATCCACTTCGGGCTCGACGCCGCCGGGCAGGCCCTCGAGGATGCCGGCCTCACCGACCTGTCCGATGCCGAGAAGCTCCGCGCCGGAACGCTGATCGGCTCGGGCATCGGCGGGCTTCCGGGCATCGCCGAGGAATCGATCGTCCTCCACGAGCGCGGGCCGCGCCGGGTCTCGCCGCATTTCGTCCACGGCCGGCTCATCAACCTCGTTTCGGGCCAGGTGTCGATCAAATATGGCCTCAGGGGCCCCAACCACGCCGTGGTGACGGCCTGCTCGACCGGGGCCCACGCCATCGGCGATGCCGCCCGCCTCATCATGTGGGACGATGCCGACATCATGGTCGCAGGCGGCGCCGAAGCCTCGATCTGCCCGCTCGGCATCGCCGGCTTCGCCCAGGCCAAGGCGCTTTCCACCCGCTTCAACGACACGCCGGCACGCGCCAGCCGCCCGTGGGACCGCGACCGCGACGGCTTCGTCATGGGCGAGGGCGCCGGCATCGTCGTCCTCGAGGAGCTGGAGCGCGCGAAGCGGCGCGGCGCCACCATCTACGGCGAGGTCGTCGGTTATGGCCTGACCGGTGACGCCTGGCACGTAACCGCCCCCCACCCCGAGGGAGACGGCGCCTTCCGCTCGATGGCGATGGCGCTCAGGCGGGCCGGCCTGAACCCGTCCGACATCGATTATGTGAACGCCCACGGCACCTCGACCCCGATGGGCGACGAGCTCGAGCTCGGCGCGGTCCGCCGGCTGTTCGGCAACGCGATCGGCAGCCTCTCCATGTCGTCGACCAAGTCGGCGATCGGCCATCTCCTCGGCGGGGCCGGCGCAGTCGAGAGCATCTTCTGCCTGCTCAGCCTCCGCGACCAGGTGGTGCCCCCCACGCTCAACCTCGACACGCCCTGCGACGGCGCCGAAGGCATCGACCTCGTGCCGCACGAGGCCAAGGCGCGCAAGGTGGAGGCCGTGCTCAACAACAGCTTCGGCTTCGGCGGAACCAACGCGACGGTCGTCTTCCGGAAGCTCTGAGGTGCGCCGGCGGCTGGTCGCGGCCCTCGCCGTCCTGATCGCCATGGTCGCGGGCGGCACCCTGCTGGCCGTCGACTTCGCACGGCACTGGAACCGCGAGGCTCGGCCGGACGCCGAGATCGTCGAGGTCGAGATTCCGCGGGGTGCCTCGCTCGCCGCCGCCGCCGCCCGGCTCGAGGCCGCAGGCGTCATCGACAGCGCAGCGCGCTTTCGCCTCGCGGCCCGGCTGCTGGGCGGCGACCGGCCGGTCCGCTACGGGCTTTACGCCTTCCGGAAGGACGCGGGCTATCGCCGGGTGCTTGCCGCCCTGCAGAAGGGCGAGGTCCTCACCCTCACCCTCGCCATCCCGGAAGGGCTCCCCTCGGTCCTGGTCCACGAGCGGCTGATGGCCGCACCCAGGCTCACCGGCGAAGTGGACGTGCCCGCCGAAGGCTCGGTGCTGCCGGCAACGTGGGACTATCGCCCCGGCGAAGCCCGCGCTGCCCTCCTCGCCCGGATGCAGAAGGGGATGGAGGAGACGCTCGCAACGCTCTGGGCCGCCCGCACGCCGGCATCCGCCGTCACCACGCCGCAGGAGGCCGTCATCCTCGCGTCCATCGTCGAGAAGGAAACCGGGATCCCCTCGGAGCGCCGCCGGGTCGCGGGACTCTACACCAACCGGCTGAGGGCGGGGATGAAACTCGAGGCCGACCCGACAGTCATCTACCCCGTGACGCAGGGCCGCCCGCTCGGCCGCCGCATCCGCCAGTCCGAACTCCGCGCCGACACCGGCTGGAACACCTATCTCCGCCCCGGCCTCCCAAAGGGGCCGATCGCCAACCCGGGGCGCGAGAGTCTCGCCGCCGTGCTCGACCCCGAGCCCCACGCCTATCTCTTCATGGTCGCCGACGGCAGCGGCGGCCACGCCTTCGCGCGCACCCATGCCGAGCACCGCGAGAATGTCGAGCGCTGGTATGCGCTGCGGCGGGCGCGGGGCGAGATGTGACCAGCCCTTGACCCGCCTTGGCCCGCGCGCCTAACCCGCTTGCCCGCCATGACCGTCAACCCGCCCGGCAGCCCCCGCACCCTCTACGACAAGGTCTGGGACGCCCATGTCGTCACCGCCCGCGACGATGGCACCAGCCTGCTCTTCATCGACCGCCACCTGATCCATGAGGTCACAACCCCGCAGGCCTTCGAGGGCCTCCGCCTCGCCGGACGCCGGGTCCGCCGGCCCGATCTCACCCTTGCAGTCCCCGACCACAATGTGCCGACGACCGACCGCAGCCTGCCGGTCGAAGACCCGGAATCGGCTGCCCAGCTCGCCGCGCTCGAGGCCAACTGCGCGGCGTTTGGCATCGAGTATCTGCCGATCACCCATGTGAACCAGGGCATCGTCCACGTCATCGGCCCCGAGCTCGGATTCACCCTTCCCGGCACGACCCTTGTCTGCGGCGACAGCCACACCTCCACCCACGGCGCGCTCGGCGCGCTCGCCTTCGGCATCGGCACCTCCGAGGTCGAGCATGTGCTCGCCACCCAGACGCTGCTGCTGGCCAAGTCACGCAACATGGCGGTCACCGTCACCGGCACCCTCGGCTTCGGCGTGACCGCGAAGGATGTCGCGCTCGCCATCATCGGCCAGATCGGCACTGCCGGTGCGACCGGCCATGTCATCGAGTATCGCGGCCCGGTGGTCGAGGCGCTCTCGATGGAAGGCCGGATGACCCTTTGCAACATGTCGATCGAGGCCGGGGCCCGGGCCGGCATGATCGCGCCGGATGCGAAGACCTTCGCCTACCTCGAGGGGCGGCCACGCGCGCCGAGGGGCGCCCTGTGGGAACAGGCGAAGGCCTGGTGGGAGACGCTTGCGACCGACCCGGGGGCCCGCTTCGACCGCCAGGTCACACTCGACGGCGCGGCGATCGCCCCGCTCGTCACCTGGGGCACCAGCCCCGAACAGGTCGCACCCGTCACCGGCACCGTCCCCGACCCGCGCGACATCGCCGACCCGGCAAGACGCGCCTCGGCCGAGGCCGCGCTCGCCTACATGGGGCTCGCGCCCGGGACCGCGATTGCCGACATCCGGGTCGAGAACATCTTCGTCGGCTCGTGCACCAACAGCCGCATCGAGGATCTGCGGGCCGCCGCCGCAGTCCTCAGGGGCAGGCGGGTCGCGGCCAGCATCCGCCAGGCGCTCGTCGTGCCGGGCTCGGGCCTCGTCAAGCGCCAGGCCGAGGCCGAGGGGCTCGACCGCATCTTCACCGAGGCCGGGTTCGAGTGGCGCGAGCCAGGCTGCTCGATGTGCCTTGGCATGAACCCCGACCGCGTGCCCGCCGGCGAGCGCTGCGCCTCCACCTCCAACCGGAACTTCGTCGGCCGCCAGGGGCCGGGCGCGCGCACCCATCTGGTCTCTCCGGCCATGGCCGCCGCGGCCGCAGTGACCGGCCGCCTTGCCGATGTCAGGGATCTCGTTGCCGGCTGAGACCCCCGCGATACGGCTCGAGGGCCTCGAGAAGGTCTATGCCGGGGGCAAGCGCGCGCTCGACGGCGTGTCGCTCGAGGTGCCGCGGGGCTGCATGTTCGGCCTGCTCGGTCCCAATGGCGCGGGCAAGTCCACGCTCATCAACATTCTCGCCGGCCTTGTCACCAAGACCGCGGGCCGGGCCGAGATCTGGGGGTTCGACATCGACCGCCACCCGCGCAACGCCAAGGCCTCGCTCGGCGTCGTGCCGCAGGAGCTCCTGTTCGATGCCTTCTTCTCGCCCTACGAGACGCTCGAGCTCCAGGCCGGTCTTTATGGCGTGCCCAAGTCGAGGCGGCGCACCATGGAGCTGCTGCGCGCCGTCCGCCTCGACGCGCACGCCCATGCCTATGCCCGCACGCTTTCGGGCGGGATGAAGCGCCGGCTTCTCATCGCCAAGGCGATGGTCCACGCGCCGCCCGTCCTCATCCTCGACGAGCCGACTGCCGGCGTCGACATCGAGCTTCGCCAGATGCTGTGGGCCTGGGTGCGCGAGCTCCACGCCGCGGGCACGACAATCGTGCTTACCACCCACTATCTCGAGGAGGCCGAGGAACTGTGCGAGCAGATCGCCATCGTGAACCACGGCCGCATCGTGGCGAACGCGCCGACCCGCGAGCTGCTGGGCATGGCCCGCGAGAAGCGGGTCGATGTGACCCTCGAGGCCGACGCCCCCTCGCTGCCGGCCATCGCCGGGGTCGCCCGGGTCGAGCGGCTGGCCGAGCGCCACTTCGCCATCCACTATGACAAGACGCTGGTCTCGGCCGGCGCGCTTCTCGGCCAGCTGTCGGCGGCCGGGCTTGCGATCGTCGACGTGACCACGCGCGAGGCCGACCTCGAGGATGTCTTCCTCGACCTGACCCGCCGGGCTGCGGCATGACCATCAGGGATCCCGTCATCGCCGATGTCGTCGTCGTCGGCAGCGGTGCCGCCGGGCTGACTGCGGCCATCGCCCTGTCCGAGCGGCTCGACGTGCTGGTCCTCTCCAAGGCCGGCATCTCCGCCGGCTCGACCGCTTGGGCGCAAGGCGGGATTGCAGCCGTGCTCGACGAGGGCGACACCTTCGAGGCCCATATCGAGGACACGATGATCGCCGGCGCCGGCCTCAACGACCGCCGGGTCGTCGAGTTCGTGGTCGAACAGGCACCCGCCGCGATCGAGCGGCTGGCAGCGCTCGGCGTGCCCTTCAACCCCGGGGAGACCGTCTCGGAGCGCTTCCACCTGACCCGCGAGGGCGGCCACCGCGCGCGGCGGATCGTCCATGTCGACGATGCGACCGGCTGGGCGGTGCAGCGCGCGCTCGAGCGGGCCGCGCTCGACAACCCGCGGATCCGGGTGATGACCGACCAGGTCGCGATCGACATCGTGACCGAGCGCCACGCCACCGGCCATGGCTTTGCCGAGCGCCGCGCCCACGGCCTCTACGCACTCGACCGCGCCTCGGGCCGGGTGCGCCGCATCCTCGCCCGCGCGGTCGTGCTGGCGACCGGGGGCGCATCCCGCGTCTACCGCTTCTCGACCAACCCCGACGGCTCGACCGGCGACGGGATCGCAATGGCCTGGCGCGCAGGCTGCCGGGTCTCCAACATGGAGTTCAACCAGTTCCACCCGACCTGCCTCTACAATTTCAAGGTCAAGAACTTCCTCATCACCGAGGCGATGCGCGGCGAGGGCGGGATCCTGAGAACGCCCGATGGCCGCCGCTTCATGCCCGAGCATGATGCCCGCGGCGAACTCGCCCCGCGCGACATCGTGGCGCGCGCAATCGACGCCGAGATGAAGCGCGCCGGCCTCGACTTCGTCCACCTCGACATGACCCACCTGCCCGCCGACTTCATCGAGGGCCATTTCCCGACCATCGTCCAGCGGCTGCGCGAACTCGGAATCGACCCGGTCCGCGAACCCATCCCGGTCGTGCCGGCCGCCCACTACACCTGTGGCGGCGTGCTGGTGGACCGCCACGGCCGCACCGACCTTCCCGGCCTCTACGCCATCGGCGAAGTCTCGCAGTCGGGGCTTCACGGCGCCAACCGCATGGCGTCGAACTCGCTCCTCGAGTGCCTGGTGTTCGGCGCATCGGCCGCCGACGACATCCTCGCCCGCTTCGCCGACACCCAGCCGCCGCCCGAAATCCTTCCCTGGGACGAAAGCCGGGTGACCGATTCCGACGAGGAGGTCGTCGTCTCGAACAACTGGGCCGAGCTGAGGCGCTTCATGTGGAACTATGTCGGCATCGTCCGCACCGACCGCCGTCTCGAGCGCGCCGCCCATCGGGTCGCCCTTCTCCGGGACGAGATCCAGCAATATTATTCAAGCTTCCGGGTGACGCCCAACCTTCTCGAACTGCGCAACGTGGTCGAGGTGGCCGATCTCATCGTGCGCTCGGCGCAGAGCCGCAAGGAAAGCCGGGGGCTCCATTACACCACCGACTATCCCGGCCTCTCCGACCCGCCGCGCGATACCATCCTCTACCCGTCGCGGGCCTGACGCCCCTCGCCCGGCGGCCGCAGCAGTTGACGAGCGCGCGATGAGACAATATCACATCCAGGTTTCTTGCGAGGACTCCCGTTCGATGGCTCCCCACCTGCATCGCGCAGCCACGGCAGACGGTGTGGCGGCAGCCCTATCCAGCCTCTGCCTCGTCCACTGCCTCCTGATGCCACTCGCCCTGGGGATCGCCCCCGTGGTCGCAGCCCTCGGCCCGGTCGGCGGCCACGGGCCGGAATGGCTGCACTGGGCGCTCCTCGCGCTGGCCGCGCCGGTCTCGGTCCTTGCACTGCGGCGCGGCCTTGCCGTCCATGGCGATGACCGGCCGTGGCAGCTGGCAGCGCTCGGGTTTCTGCTGATGGCGATCGGTGCCCTCGCCCACGATCGCGGCCCGGCCGAGCAGGTGCTGACGGTTGCCGGCGGCCTCGTCGTCGCGGCAGCGCACTGGCGCAACTGGCGCGCCCGCCGGGCCTGAGCCCCCAGCCGGAGCCCCGGCTCGTCCGGTCCGAACGCCGGCTCGCCCGAACTCCGGTCAGTCCGAACGCCGGCTCGCCCGAACTCCGGTCAGTCCGAACTCCGCCCGGCCGCGCGCCGCGCCTGGCTGGCGAGCGCGGCCTTGGCCAGCACATGGGCAGAGACCGGCGCAGTGATGAACAGGAACAGCGAAATCGCCAGTTCCTGCAGCGACAGTCGCCCGGTCGTCACCGAGGTGTGCACCATGTCGGCAATCACGATCGCGCCCACACCCAGCGTCGTCGCCTTGGTGGGGCCATGCAGCCGGGTCATGAAATCGGGCAGGCGGGCGAGCCCGATCGAGCCGACGAGCGCGAACCCGCTGCCGACCAGCAGCAGCAGGCTGACGAGAAGATCAGCGGGGGAGACGGGCATCGCAGCACCTACTCGATGATGTCGCCGCCGAGGCGGTATTTCGCCAGCGCGACCGTGCCGACGAACCCCATCATTGCAAGGA
Source organism: uncultured Sphingomonadaceae bacterium (assembly GCA_938016505.1). Classification (GTDB taxonomy): domain Bacteria; phylum Pseudomonadota; class Alphaproteobacteria; order Sphingomonadales; family Sphingomonadaceae; genus Thermaurantiacus. The sequence goes on along the minus strand of CALLWN010000202.1, from coordinate 10,832 downwards.
TCAGCGCAGCCTCGAAATAGGCCTTGGTGCCGAGCGCGATCCCGGCCAGCATGACCAGCGCAATCGCGTTGATGGTGAGCGTGTCGAGCGCGAGGATCCGGTCCTCAAGTGCCGGACCCTTCAGCAGGCGAAACAGGTTGAGGCCCATGGCAAGCCCGACGAGGCCAAGGGCGAGCGGCAGGACAAACCCGGTCAGCATCGGAAGATCTCCTTCAATGGGGCCTCGTAGCGGCGCTTGATGGTGGCGATGGCAGCCTCGGGGTCGGGCGCGTTCAAGGCGTGGATCCGGGCCCGCCGGCCGGCCATGTCGATGTCGACCGACACGGTGCCAGGCGTGAGCGAGACGATGCTGCACAGGATGGTCGCGACATAGGGGCTCTCGAGCTCGAGCGGCAGGTCGAGCCACGTCGGCCGCAGCCGCGCGGTCGGCCCGAGCACGAGGCGGGCCACCTCGATGTTGGCGACGACGATGTCGCCCAGCACCCGGGCGAGAAGCCCGAGTGCGAGCAGCGGGCGGCGCATCACCGGCCGGTCCACCCAGAATGCGCGCACCAGGAGCGGCACGGCGAGCCCGACGAGCGCGCCCATGACCAGGCTGCCCAGCGTGAAGCGGGAAACGATCACCACCCAGAGGAAGGTGATGAGCAGGGTCATGACGGGCTGGGGGAGCAGACCGGTGCGCAGCTTCATGGCCTGCGCTCCCGTGCGATGTCGGGCCCGGAGCCCATGACTGCGACCATGTAGGGGATGCGGGCGTGGAGCTGGCCTGCGGCTGCGCCGGCATAGCCCGCAACCGCGGGGGCAGCGAGGGTGAGCGCCGGGCTTGCCAGCACCAGAAGGAGAAGGGCGGGCGAGACCGTGGCGCCCGCGGCGACTGGTCCGCGCGCTGGCTCGCGCGGCTCCCAGAACAGGAGGCTTGCGGTCCGCGCCAGCACGAGCGCAGTTGCAAGCCCCGACACCAGCAGCACCGCCCACCACGCCACCTGCCACGGCCCGCTGCCGGCGCCCTGCATCAGCATGAGCTTGCCGAGAAAGCCCGAAAGCGGCGGCATTCCCGAGACCGCAAGCGCCAGCACGGCGAAGGCGAGACCGAGCCGACGCGCACCGGGGATTGCTGGCCCTCTCGCCAGCCGGTCGCCGAGCTCGCCGCGCGCGGCACCGATCGCGCCGGCCAGAAGGAACAGACCGGCCGTCACCAGCGTGGTGTGGGGCAGATAGTAGAGGATCGCCGCAGTTGCCGCCTCGCGCCCGTCGGCCACCGCGAACAGCAGCGTGCCCGACGAGACGAGAACGAGGCTTGCCGCAACGACCGCCAGCCGCCGTGCCGCGAGCGCTGCCGCAGTGCCCAACGCGATGGTGAGCAGCGCCAGCACCGGAAGCCACGGCTGCAGCAGGAGCGCGCCCGCCGGCGACTCCGGAAGCGCGACGGCCGCCAGCCGCAGCAGCGCGATGACGCCCACCTTGGTCATGATGGCGAACAGGGCTGCAACCGGCGCAGTGGCGGCCGCATAGGTGTGCGGCAGCCAGAAGGCCATCGGCAGCACGGCGGCCTTCAGGAGAAAGACGAGCGAAACCAGCATGAGCGCCACGCGCACCAGCGGCACGTCATCGGGCGCGACATGCGGCAGCTCGAAGGCGAGATCGGCAAGATTGAGCGTGCCCATGGTGCCGTAGAGAAGGCCGAGCCCGACGAGGAACAGCGACGAGCCGACGAGGTTCAGGGCGACATAGGCGAGCCCGGCCCGGGTCCGCTCGAGCCCGCCGGCATGAACCAGCAGCGCATAGGAGGCAATGAGAAGGATCTCGAAGCAGACGAACAGGTTGAACAGGTCGCCGGTCAGGAAGGCGCCGGCGATCCCGGCCAGCTGGAACTGGAACAGGGCGTGGAAGTGGCGCCCGCGGATGTCGGTGCCGCGGCTGGCGGCAAGAAGCGCCGGCAGCGCGAGCGCAAACAGCAGCAGCACCATGAGCCCGGCCAGCCGGTCTGCCACGAAGACGATCCCGAACGGCGCCGGCCAGTTCCCCAGCCGGTAGACCAGCACCTCCCCGCTGGAGACCGCGAGGTGGAGGGCGAGGCTCGCGGCAAGGCCGAGACCAGCTGCCAGGAGCGAGACCCCCCGCGTGACTGCGGGGCCCTTTCCTGTCAGCAGCAGCAGGATGCCGGCGGCCGCGAACGGGATCAGAAAGGGGAGGATGGGAAGGTGGGTCACGGCCCTTCCTCCCGGTCGGGTGCCGCGGCGGGGAGGTCGACGGCGTCGGACCCGCTGTCGCCGACCCCGCGGAGCGCGAGCGCGACGAAATAGGCGACCATCCCGAAGCCGATGACAATCGCGGTCAGCACCAGCGCCTGCGGCAGCGGATCGGCAAGGCCGGTTGCGCCGGGCAGCGCCAGCGGTGGGGCCTTGGCCCCGATCCGGCCGCCGAAGAAGATGAGAAGGTTGACCGCGTAGCCGATCAGGGTGAGGCCGAGGATGACCGCGAAGGTCCGGCTGGCGAGCACCAGCCACACCCCGCAGCCGGTCAGCAGGCCAACCCCGAGCGCGAGCAGAAGCTCCATCGCCTTACCCCTGCACGGCAGTGGCCGGGCGCGGCAGACCCTCGCTGCTGCCCCCGTCGGCGGTCGCGTCCTTCACCTCGATCCTGCCGAGTTCGGTGAGGACGAGGAGAATGGTCCCGACCACCACGAGGAAGATGCCGGAATCGAACACGAGGCTCGAGGCAAGGCCGATGTCGTCGAGCGGCGGCGCCGGCAGATAGGTGTAGGCGCTCTTCAGGAACGGGAAGCCGAACAGCATGCTCGCCACCCCGGTCAGCGCTGCGATGACGATCCCGGCACCGATCAGCGCCACGAAATCGAGCCGCACCCGCGCCGATGCAAAGGCGAACCCGCCCGCCATGTACTGCAGCACATAGGCGATGGCCGCGATGAGGCCGGCGATGAAGCCGCCGCCGGGCAGGTTGTGGCCGCGCAGGAAGATGTAGGTGGCAACCGCGAGCGCGAGCGGCAGCATCGGCTGCATCAGCATCCTCAGCATGATCGGGTAACGGTCGGCGTCGGCCTCGGCATTGGCGACGAACGCCCGCAGCCTGACCCCGTGGAGCATCGCATGGACCCCGAGCGCAGCCATGGCGAGCACGGCAATCTCGCCCAGCGTGTCGAAGCCGCGGAAGTCGACCAGGATCACGTTGACGACATTGGTCCCCCCGCCCAGCGGCTTCGCATTGGCAATGTGGTAGCCCGAGATGGTCGCGAACGGCCGGGTCAGCATCGCGAAGGTGACGGCCGCGGCACCCAACCCGGCCCCGGCGGCGAGCAGGGCGCCAGCGAACCGCCCGTTGCGGCTCCGTTCGGCGGGCCCGGTCTGCGGCAGGAACCGCAGCGCCAGCAGCATCAGCATGATCGTCGCGAGTTCGACCGAAAGCTGGGTGAGCGCGAGGTCGGGCGCGGCAAAGCGGATGAAGGCCATGCTCACCACGAGGCCCGCAACGCTCATGAAGATGATGGCGAGCAGTCGCTGGCGGACAAACCAGGTCGCGCCGCCAACCCCGATCGCAAGCAGCACGAAGGCAAAGGCCGAGACGGGATCGACCGGGGTGAGCGGCAGTGGCCCGGCAAGCGGCGCGCCGGCCGAGCTCGCCGGCGCCGAGCCCCAGGCATAGGCCCCGCCGGCAACCCCAAGCCCCAGGAACAACCCAAGATATTGGGCGAGCTGCCTGCGATCGAGCACCGCGAGCGCCCGCCGCGCCGAGGCCGCAGCACCGTTGTAGGCCCGTTCGAACGCGACCGGCGAGGAGAAGTCGAGGGCATAGCGCTCGTGCAGCGTGAACACCCGGTCCCGGCTCCAGTAGTAGAAGAGCCCCCCGCCGAGCGCGACGATGCTCATGACCAGCGGCAGGTTGAAGCCGTGCCACACTGCAAGCTTGATGGGCGGCAGGTCGCCGAGCAGCACGGCACCTGCCGCCGCCTTGAGCAGCCAGCCGACCGAGACCTGCGGCGCCACACCGACGATGACGACGATGGCGACCAGCACTTCCATCGGCAGCCGCATGAAACGCGGGGGCGGCCCGGGCGTCTTCGGCAGGTCGACCGGCTCGCCGTTGAAGAAGACATCGTGGACGAACCGCGCCGAGTAGGCGACCGAGAGGATCCCGGCCAGCGTTGCGATCGCCGGCAGCAGGAAGGTACCGTAGCCGGTGAAACCGGGGTAGGCGATCGTCTCCTGGAAGAACATCTCCTTCGAGAGAAAGCCGTTCAGGAACGGCACCCCGGCCATGGCACCGGCCGCGACGATGCCGAGCACCGCAGTCACCGGCATGTATCTGGCAAGGCCGTTGATCCGGCGCATGTCCCGGCTGCCGCACTGCTTGTCGATCACGCCTGCCACCATGAACAGCGAGGCCTTGAAGACGGCGTGGTTGATGATGTGGAACACCGCCGCCACCGCGCTCATCGGCGTGTCGAGCCCGAACAGCATGGTGATGAGCCCGAGATGGCTGATGGTCGAATAGGCGAGCAACCCCTTGAAGTCGTGCTTGAGGAGCGCGAGGTAGGCGCCGAGCAGCAGCGTGACGGCCCCCGTCCCCGTCACCAGCAGGAACCAAAGCTCGGTATTGGCGAGCGCCGGGTAGAGCCGGGCCAGCAGGAACACGCCGGCCTTCACCATGGTGGCCGAGTGGAGATAGGCCGAGACCGGGGTGGGGGCGGCCATGGCGTTCGGCAGCCAGAAATGGAACGGGACCTGCGCCGACTTGGTGAAGGCCCCGAGCAGCACCAGCACGAGCATGGGTTCATAGAGCCGGTGCTGGCGGATGAGATCGCCGCGGTCGAGGATGACCGAAAGCTCGAAGCTCCCCGCGATGTGGCCGAGCATCAGCAGCCCAGCCAGCAGCGCAAGCCCGCCGCCGCCAGTGACGGCAAGCGCCATGCGCGCGGCAATCCGGCTGTCGTGATACTGCCACTTGTAGGCGATGAGCAGGAACGAGGTGAGGCTCGTCACTTCCCAGAACAGCAGCATCAACAGCAGGTTCTCGGCCAGGACCACGCCCAGCATCCCGCCGGCGAACGCAAGCAGGGTCATCAGGAACCGGGTCAGCCGGTCATCCTCCCCCATGTAGTAATAGGCATAGAGAACGATGAGCGCGCCGATCCCGTCGATCAGCAGGGTGAACAGAAGCCCCAGCCCGTCGAGCCGGAACGAGAGGTCGAGCCCCCAGTCCGACAGCCAGGGCCGCCACAGCACCAGCGCCTCGCCGGCAAGCACCGGGGCCGCCAGCGCCGCCAGCAGTCCAAGGCCTCCCAGCATCGCGGCCCCGGCCACAAGGGCGACCGTGCGCCGCCCCAGCCGGTCGGCCAGCAGCAGCAGCGGCATCGCCAGGAAGGGCAGGAGCACGATCAGGGGGAGGAACGAGGGCGGCATCGGCTCCGGCGCGTGGTGGAAACAGGTGCCTGCCAGCTAGGCAGGAAAATCCGGTTCGTCGAGGGCGGCAGCGTGCATGCCCGCCTCGGCGCGACCTCGGGGCGCGCAGGGTCGGGCCTTCCGCTCGCCCCGGCGGGGGGCTATGGCCCCGCCCCGTGCTGACCTTCCTCCTCTCGGCTGCCGGCGTTCTGCTTCTCACGGGCGTGGCCTGGGCGCTCGGGTTCCGCGAAGCGCCACGGCTCTCGCAGTGCCGTGCCCTTGCCGAGGCCTGCCAGATCCCCGGCTTCCGGCCGATCGCCGCCGAGATCGCCGCCGACGGCCGCAGCGCGCGCGTCACCGGCGCAGCCGGCGATGCCGCGGTCATCCTGCCCGTGGGCGACCGTTTCATCGCCCGGCGCCTGCCGGAAGGCGCAGCAGCGGCGCACGACGCGATCGATCTTGGCGAACCCTTTCTCCACCGGGTCCGCCTCGGCCCATGACCCTCCCCGACCCGGTGCAGCTTGCCGTCCCGGTCTTCGTCGGGCTCGTGCTCCTCGAGATGGTTGCAGTCCGGCTGCGGCGGCGCGGCGCCTACGAGTGGCACGATGCCGGGGCGAGCCTCGCCCTCGGCCTCGGCTCGACGGTGGCCGGGGCCCTCGTCGCGGCACCGGTCGCGGGGATCGCCAGCTTCGTCTTCCAGTTCCGCCTGTTCGAGGTTCCGTTCGCCTGGTGGGCCTTCCTCGCCGCCTTCGTGCTCGACGATCTCGCCTACTATGTCTTCCACCGCACCGCCCACCGGGTCCGCTGGTTCTGGGCGAGCCATGTCGTCCACCACTCGTCCCAGCATTACAATCTCACCACCGCGCTGCGGCAGACCTGGACCGGATTCTTCAGCCTCTCCTTCCTGTTCCGCCTGCCGCTCTTCCTCATCGGCTTCCCGCCCGCGATGGTGGTCTTCGTCGCCGGGCTGAACCTCGTCTACCAGTTCTGGATCCACACCGAGCAGATCGGCCGGATGCCGCGCTGGTTCGAGGCGGTGATGAACACGCCGTCCCACCACCGGGTCCACCATGCCACCAACCCCTGCTACCTCGACCGCAACTATGCCGGGGTGTTCATCGTCTGGGACCGCCTGTTCGGCACCTTCGCGCCCGAGCGCGCCGACGAGCCCTGCCGCTACGGCATCGTCCGCAACCTGCCCACCTTCAACCCGCTGTGGGCGGCAATCCACGAATGGGTCGCGATCGGCCGTGACGTCCTCGCCGCGCGCTCGCTCCGCGCGCTTGCCGGCTTCACCCTCGGTCCGCCCGGCTGGAGGCCCGGCGACCGCTCGATGACCTCCGACGGGATCCGCGCCGCCTGGGCCGCGCGGGCGCGGGAACAGGCCTGATGGCGCGCCGCTTTCTCGTCATCGTCGCGGTTCTTGCAACGCTCGTGCTCGCGGCCGCCATCACCTGGCGGCTGGCCGGCCAGCGCCTCGTCACCCTGGCGCTCGCCCCCACCGTCGCCTTTGCCGACAGCCCCGCCCCGCCCGCCCCGCGCTACAGCGCACCTTCGGCGTGGATCGCCCACCCGCAGCTTCCCGGAAACCCCGCCCTGTTCGCCCCGGAAGGCTATCGCCCGGCCCCGGCCCCGGCCGCGGCCGCCTTCTTCGTGCCTCCCACCGCCTTCTTCGGCCGCACGAGCTGGAACGCCCCGCTCGACGACCCGCAGGTCAACCAGCGGCTCGACCGCTATGTCGAGGCCCAGGCCAGCCCGTTCAACGGAATCGCCGAAGTCTGGGCGCCGCGCTACCGCCAGGCGACCTTCGGCAGCTTCCTCAGGCCCTCGGCCGACTCCGAGAGGGCGCTCGACCTTGCCTACGCCGATGTCGTGGCCGCCTTCGACGCCTTCGTCGCCGCCCAGCCCGCCGACCGCCCGCTCATCCTCGCCGGCCACAGCCAGGGCGCCCGCCACCTGCTCCGGCTCGTCGCCGGGCGCGTCAGGGGCACACCGCTCGCCGGGCGCATCGTCGCGGTCTACGCGATCGGCTGGCCGGTCGCCCTGCCCGCCGACCTCGACTCGCTCGGCCTGCCGCCCTGCGCCGGGCGCGAGCAGGCCGGCTGCCTCCTGTCCTGGCAGAGCTTCGCCGCCGACGGCGACCTCGCCGGCTTCCTCAAGGGTGTCGAGCCCCTTCGGCGGGTCGATGGCGAACCCTTCGGCCGCGCGCCGATGCTCTGCGTGAACCCGCTGACCGGCGCCGCCGCCCCGCCCGGCGCGGCCGACGCCGGCGCGCCCGCCGAAGCCAATGCCGGCGCGCTCCGCGAGAAGGCCCTCGTCCCCCGCCTGACCGGGGCCCGCTGTGCTGCCAGCGGGCTCCTCCTGCTCGACCCGGCCCCGCGCGACATCGGGCCCTATGTGCTGCCCAATGGCAACTTCCACGTCTACGACATCAGCCTGTTCTGGGCGGCCGTGCGCGCCGATGCCGAGGCGCGGCTCATGGCCCACGCCGCGCGCACGCTCAGGGACACCGCCGGCTGAGCGCGCCGCCGCCCGCCGAGGTCACCACCGATCCCGCGGCCTTCGCTGCCGCAGCGCCTCCGCCCGGGCGCCTCGCCGGGCTCGACATCGGCACCAGGACGATCGGGATCGCCACATCGACCGCCGACCGCGCCTTCGTGTCCCCGCTCGGAACCCTCGCCCGGCGGAAGCCCGCGCTCGACCTCGCAGCGCTTGCCGCCCGCCTCGCCGCCGAGGGCGTCACCGGGGTCGTCATCGGCCTGCCGGTCCATCTCGACGGCCGCGAGGGGGATCGCGCCCGCTCGGTCCGCGCCCAGGCCCGCAACATCGCCGCCGCCACCGGGCTTCCCGTCCTCTTGTGGGACGAACGCTGGTCGACCGCCGCCGTCACCCGCGACATGCTCGAGGCCGACCTCAGCCGGGCCAGGCGCGCGCGTGCGGTCGACCGCCTCGCCGCGGCCTGGATCCTCGAGGGGGCCTGCCAGCGCCTTGCCCGCCTTGAAGCGCAAGGGGGCTCTGGCTAGGACCGCCCCATGGCGTCCGCCCCGGCCACGCTGCGGTTCCCGCACCGCCACCTGCTCGCCATCGAGGGCCTTGCGCGCGAAGACATCCGCCTCCTGCTCGACGAGGCCGAGACCTGGGTCGAGACTGGCCGAAGGGCGAGGAAACATGATGGCCGGCTCGCCGGGCTGACCCAGGTGAACGCCTTCTTCGAAGCCTCGACCCGCACCCTTCTCTCGTTCGAGATCGCCGGCAAGCGGCTCGGCGCCGATGTCGTCAACCTGATGGCCGGCCAGAGCTCGCTCAAGAAGGGCGAGACCCTGCTCGACACCGCACTCACCCTCAATGCCATGCGCCCCGACCTGATCGTCATCCGCCACGACCAGTCGGGCGCGGTCGCGCTGATTGCCGAGAAGGTCGCCTGCCCGGTGCTGAATGCCGGCGACGGCCGCCACGAGCACCCGACGCAAGCGCTGCTCGATGCGCTCACCATCCGCCGCCGCAAGGGCCGGATCGAGGGGCTCACGGTCGCCATCTGCGGCGACATCCTCCACAGCCGGGTGGCCCGCTCCAACTTCCACCTTCTCACCACGCTCGGCGCCCAGGTGCGCGCGGTCGCACCCCCCACCCTCATGCCGGCGGGCATCGACCGCTTCGGAGTCACGCCGGTCACCACCATGGACGAGGGGATCGCCGGCGCCGATGTCGTGATGATGCTGCGCCTCCAGCTCGAGCGCATGGACGGCGCCTGGGTTCCCTCGGCGCGCGAATATTTCGCAACCTTCGGCCTGACCGAGGCCCGGCTCGCCCACGCCGCGCCCGATGTCCTCGTCATGCACCCCGGCCCGATGAACCGCGGGGTCGAGATCGCCTCGAGCGTCGCCGACGACATCCAGCGCTCGGCGATCGCCGAGCAGGTCGAGATGGGGGTTGCCGTCCGCATGGCCTGCCTCGACCTCCTCACCCGCGACCGCCGCGCCGAGGCCGCGTGACACCGCCCGATCTCCTCATTCGCGATGCGCGCCTGCTCGACCCGGCGACGGGCCAGCCGCAGCGGGGCGATCTCCTGGTCCATGATCGCTCCATCGCCGCGATCGGGTCCGGTCTCGCCCCCCCCGAGAGCGGACAAACCGTCGAGGCTGGCGGCCGGCTTCTGCTCCCCGCCCTCATCGACAGCTGCGCCTTCAGGACCGACATCGCCGCAGCGCTGGCCGGCGGAATTGCGACCACGCTTCTCATGCCCGACCAGGTCCCTCCGCTCGACGACCCCGCGCTCATCGAGCGCGCCGAACGGCTGGGCAAGCCCCGCCTCTGGGTCCGCCCGCTCGCCGCCGCCACTCGCCGGCTCGAGGGCCGCGAGCTTGCCGACCTTGCCCTCATGAAGGAGGCCGGCGCAGTCGGGGTTGCAACCGGCCGCGCCGCACTCGCCGACAGCGCCGTCATGCTCCGCCTGCTGCGCTACGCCGGCGGGCTTGGGCTCGTCACCGTTTCCCATGCCGAGGACCGGGCGCTCACCGCCGGCACGGTCGCAACCGAGAGCGAGATGGCAACAAGGCTCGGTCTTCCCGCAGCGCCCGCCGCCGCCGAGGCGCTCGCAATCGGGCGCGATCTCCGCCTCGCCGCGCTCGCCGGCGCGCCGCTCCACATCCCCTGCGTGACAACCGCCGAGGGGGTCGAGCTTGTCCGCGCCGCCAAGCGCGCCGGAGCCGATGTGACCGCCGCCACCTCGCCACCCTACTGCCTCCTCTCCGACACCGCGCTCGCCGGCTACCGCAGCTTTGCCCGGCTCTCGCCCCCGCTCCGGACCGAGGCCGACCGTGTTGCAGTCGTCGAGGGCCTTGCCGACGGCACGATCGACATGCTCGCAAGCCGCCACGATCCGCGCACCAGCGACGAGAAGCGGCTGCCCTTCGCCGACGCTGCACCCGGTGACGCCGGCGCGGCCACCCTGCTCGCGCTCGGCCTCGCCCTCGTCCACGCCGGCCATGTCGCGCTGCCGCGCCTCGTCGATGCGCTCACCCTCGCGCCGGCGCGGCGCTTCGGTCTGCCCGGCGGCCGGCTTCAGCCCGGCGCGCCCGCCGACCTGCTGCTGCTCGACCCCGATGCGCCGTGGCGGATCAGCGCCGACACGCTCCCCGGCCTGTCCGGCAACACCCCCTTCGATGGCCTGCCAGTGCAGGGCCGGGTGATGCTCCTCGTCAAGGGCGGCGACATTCTCCTCAAGACCGGCGGCGCGCAATGATGTCCCGCGCCCGGCTTCTCGCCCTGCTGCTCCTGCTTGCCGCCTCGCCGGCCGCAGCCGGCACCGCCGAAGGCGTGCGCAAGTGGCGCGCGGGCGACCATGCCGGCGCCGTTGCCGCCTGGCAGGCACCCGCCGCCGCCGGTGATCCGGATGCCCAGTTCAACCTCGGCCAAGCCTACCGGCTCGGCCGGGGC
>CALLWN010000201.1 GCA_938016505.1 uncultured Sphingomonadaceae bacterium | reverse complement strand
TGCCACCTGGGTCGGCATTGGCATCGCCGGCTACGGCGCCATCTACTTCGGCTTCCACGACATCATCGTCCACCGCCGCATCGAGACCGGCTATGTGCCGCGCTCGGCCTACATGAAGCGCATCGTCCAGGCCCACCGCCTGCACCATGTCGTCCAGTCGAAGGAGGGTACGGTCAGCTTCGGCTTCCTCTGGGCCCCGCCGATCGAGGAACTGCACCGGCAGCTGGAAGAAAACCGCCGCGCCGGCAAGGCCATCATCCGCAAGAACCCGATCGGCCGCGGCATGGCCGAGGGCTGAGGGTCGCCCTCAGGCGAAGTCGGGGGTGAACAGGCCGGTCCGGTCGGCCGGCGATCCCACCCGGACATTGCGCTTCCACAGCGCCTCGGGTGCTGCCAGAATCACTGCCATCAGCTTCTCGCGGCGCCGCGTGAAGGTCCGGCCCTCGAGCGCCCCGGGCCCCCGCCCGCGCACCTTGCGGCCGATGTCGCCATAGATGTGCGCCGCCGAAAGCACTGCCCAGGCCTGGCGGTTCCTGAGCGCAGGCACGCCATGCGCCGCGCTCGCCTCGTAACGCTCGGCCAGATCGACGAGGCGCGACACCACCCGGTGCAGCGCCTCGCGGTTGGCCGGGTCGGCATGGGTCCCGGCCGTCAGCCCCTCCGCTGCAAGCCAGTCCGCCGGCAGGTAGCAGCGCCCGCGCGCTGCATCCTCCGCCACGTCGCGGGCGATGTTGTTCAGCTGGAACGACAGGCCGAGATCGGAGGCGCGGGCCAGCTCGTCATGGTCGTCGGGCGAGACCCCCATCACGAGCGCCATCATCACCCCCACGCACCCCGCCACATGGTAGCAGTAGGTCAAGAGATGGTCGGCATCGGCCACCGGCGACCACTCGACATCCATGCGGAACCCCTCGAGAAGATCGTGCGGGTAGCGCGCCGGCATCGCAACCTCGCGCGCCACCCGGGCCAGCGCCTCGAACGCCGGGTCGCCGGTCGGCGCGCCGGCAAGCGCGCGGTCGGTCAGCATCGTCAGCCGCGCCAGCCGCTCCGCCGGCGTCCCGCCCCAGTCATGGTGCCCCTCGCCCATATACTGGCCGTCGATCACATCGTCGCAGTGGCGGCACCAGGCATAGAGCAGGGTCGCGCGCGCCCGCGTGCCGCCGTCGAACAGCCGCGAGGCCAGCGCGAAGCTCTTCGAGCCCTGCCTGATCGCCTCGCGCGCGGCGGCAAGGACCGGGTCGGCCATGGCGCCCCCTATTGCGCTGCCGCCAGCGCCGGCCCGGCGTGCGATGGCCAGGCCCGCGCGTCCGGATAGCGCGCGCCCATGTCGGCGAGCATCAGCTTGGCAGTCGCCTTGGCCGAGCCGACCACGCCCGGAATCCCCGCGCCCGGGTGGGTGCCGGCGCCAACGAAATAGAGGTTGCGAAGCACATCGTCGCGGTTGTGGGTGCGGAAATAGGCCGATTGCCACAGCACCGGCTCGAGGCTGAAGGCCGAGCCGAGGTGGGCATTGAGCTCGGTCCTGAAATTGGCCGGCGTGAACATCCGCTTCGTCACCAGCCGGGCCCTGAGGTCGGGCACGATCCCGCGCCGCTCGAGATAGTCGAGGATCCGGTCGGCATAGATCGGCCCCACCCTGTCCCAGTCGGCAGCGAACTTGCCGAGATGCGGAACCGGCGAGAGCACGTAGAAGGACGAGCAGCCCTCTGGCGCCATCTTCGGGTCCGAGGCGGTCGGGTGGTGTAGGTAGAGCGAAAAATCCTCGGCCAGCACGCCGGTTGAATAGATGTCGTCAAGGAGTTCGCGGTAGCGCGGCCCGAAGATGATCGAATGGTGGGCGATGTCGGGCGAGGTGCCCCTGAGCCCGAAGTAGACGACGAAGAGCGAGGGCGAGAAGCTCTTGCGGGTCATGGCCTTCGCCATCCTTGCGCCACGCGGGTGCCCGCCCAGCAGGTCCTGGTAGGTGTGGACCACGTCACCGTTCGAGGCGACCGCGTCGGCCATGATCGTGGTGCCATCCGCCAGCGTCACGCCGGTCACATGGGTCGAGAGCGCCTCGATCCGGGTCACCGGAACGCCGACCCGGAAGGTCCCGCCAAGGTCGGTGAAGAGCTTGAGCAGCCCCCTGACCAGCGCATGGGTGCCCCCGCGCGGAAACCAGACCCCGCCCTTCTTCTCGAGCGCGTGGATGAGCGCATAGACGCTGCTGGTCTTGAACGGGTTGCCGCCGACGAGAAGGGTATGGAAGCTGAAGGCCTCGCGCAGCTGCGGGTCCCTGATGTAGCGCGAGACGATCGCGTGGACCGAGCGGAACGCCTCGTAGCGCAGCAGCGAGGGCGCTGCCTGGAGCATCGAGCGGAAGTCGCAGAAGCTCTCGGTCCCGAGCTTCAGATAGCCTTCGCGGTAGACATTCTCGGAAAAGCCGAGGAACTTGCGATAGCCATCGGCATCGGCCGGGTTCTTGGCCGCAATCTGGCGGAACAGCAGCTCCTCGTCGTTCGAATAGTCGAACGTGTAGCCATCCTCCCAGATCAGCCGGTAGAAGGGCATGACCGGCATCAGCTCGACATAGTCGGCGATGTCGCGGCCGGTGAGCTGGAACAGCTCCTTCAGGCTGTCGGGGTCGGTGACCACGGTCGGGCCGGCGTCGAAGACGAAGCCCTCGTCCTCCCACACATAGGCCCGGCCGCCAGGCTTGTCCCGGCCCTCGATGAGCGTCGTCTCGATCCCCGCCGACTGCAGCCGGACCGCGAGCGCAAGCCCGCCAAACCCGCTGCCCACCACCACTGCGCGTCGCGCCATTCCAGTCGCCATCTCAGCCTCGCATCACTTCCCGGACCGCGCGGAAGAACGGGACAGGGGGCTTCCCCGTCAAAATCCGCACCTTGTCGAGCACGGTCGAATGGCTGGCGTAGAAGCGCGCGACCAGCTTCGCGTCCAGCCCGTAGAAGCGCTGCAGCACCTGCCAGCGCTTGTGCGGCTCCGCCACCCGGAACAGCATCTTGTTGAGCATCCTGTAGAATCCGCGCTCGTCCCAGCGGTCCGTGGCATAGCCGCGCACCGCCGCATCGATCGCCGCGCCCGAGAGGTCGGGAAGCCGCGCCACGAACAGCGCCAGCCGCACCGCATCGGGAAAGCTGTAGCCAGTCACCGGGTGGAACAGCGCCGCCGCCATCCCGACCGGCGCGATGCCCGCCGGATATTGCGCCAGATGGGCGCGGATGTCGCCATCGATCGCGATCGGCAGCACGCCATCCTCCTCGCGGATGACCCGGGCGATCCGCCACCCCTGCGCTGCGGCATAGGCGTCGATCCGCCGGGTGATCGCACCCCGGTCGAGCGTCGGGCCGTCGGCATAATAGGTGTCCTCGATGAGCAGGGTCGTCGGCGTGAACGGAAGCGTGTAGACGAACCGGTAACCGTCATGCTGGTCGACGGTCGCGTCCATGATGACCGGGCCAGACAGGCCGTGCGGGGCCTCGAGCTCGACTTCCCGGCCGACGAACTTCTGGAAGCCGAGGTCGAGGTGGGGTGAGGGCCGCTGGCCGCGGGCGTCGAGCACGGCCGCTGCAGTGATCACCCGCTGGTCGGCGCGCACCACCCGGTCCGGCGCGATGCTCGCCACCGGCACGCCCGTGAACCGCCGCTCTTCCGGCACCGCTGCAACCAGCGCCGCGTGCAGCCGCTCCGAGGTGGCCGACTGGTAGCCGGCCGCGAAGTGGCGCTCATAGGCCGGAAAGCGGATCGAATTGTCGGCCCAGCGGTGGGCGATGAGGGTGCGGGCCAGCTCGGCGCCTTCGGCCGAGAGATCGGTCTCGAAGCTCGACCAGGTGTGGTTGCCGCCGAAGCAGGCGCCCGCCTCGACAATCCCGACGCGCACCTCGGGCCGATGCCGGGCCAGCGCCAGCGCGATGAGGCCGGCGGAAAGGCCTCCGCCGACGAGGAGAATGTCGCAGTCCGGTTGCGAACCCATGCCGCCCCCTAGCCGGAAGCAGCCCCGCTGGCTAGGAGCCGGCGCAGATGGCAACCGCAACCCTCGCCCTCCTGCTGCTGACCCTCCAGCTCGGCCTCGTGATCGCGGTCCGCTACCTCGGCGTCTCGGCGCTGTTCGCGTGGATCGCCGCGCGCCGCCGGCCCGGCACCTACCGCCCGGCCGACCCGGCGCGCCGCGCCCGGCTCGTCGCCCAGGTCCGCCGCGAAATCGGCTGGTCGCTCCTCTCCGCCGGCCTCTACGCTGCCCCGGCAGCGCTTGCCTTCGCCGCCTTCGCACGCGGCGGAACCCGGCTCTACACCGACGTCGCCGCCATGCCGCTGTGGTGGCTGCCGGTTTCGGTCCTCGTCTACCTGTTCGCGCATGACGCCTGGTTCTACTGGAGCCACCGCGCCATGCACCACTGGCCGGCACTGTTCCGCGCCATGCACGCAGTCCACCACGAAAGCCGCCCGCCCACCGCCTTTGCCGCCATGTCCTTCCACCCCTTCGAGGCGCTGTCGGCAGCCTGGCTCTACCCCGCCATGGTCTTCCTCGTCCCCATCCATGTCGGCGCGCTGCTCGTCGTGCTGCTCATCGCCACCTTCATGGCCGTCACCAACCACATGGGCGTCGAGCTCTTCCCGCGGGCGTGGGTCAACGGCCGGTTCGGGCGGCACATCATCACCGCCTCGCACCACGATCTCCACCACAGCCGCTACACCGCCAACTACGGCCTCTATTTCCGCTTCTGGGACAAGCTGTTCGGAACCGACTCCGGCCTCTCGGCCAGGGTCCAGCCGCCCTTCGCTCAGGACGGCTGAACGCCGCTCCGCCGCGGGCAGAGCCCGTGCGCGCACCCCGGGGGCAGGTCGGCAGGCGCCTTGCCGTCGGCCCGGCACAGCGGCAGCGCCAGCACCGGGAAGGCCGATCCCGGCAGCAGCCCCGCAAGCGCCAGCGCCAGCAGCACCGACCTCATGGCGCCTCGTCCTCCTCGTCATCGAGGATCCGGAGCGCCGCCCCGTCGAGATCGTCATACTGGCCCGCCCTCACCGACCACAGGAAGGCGGCCAGCCCGATGAGCCCGGCGCAAAGCGCCAGCGGGATGAGGAGCGCAAGCCCGGTCATGCCCGCACCGCCCGCACCGGGCCGGCCGCGCGTGCCGGCCGCAGCCGCAGCGCATTGCCCACCACGATCAGCGAGGATGACGACATCGCAAGCGCTGCAATCAGCGGGGTTGCAAGCCCGGCGATCGCGATCGGCACGGCGAGCAGATTGTAGCCGATCGCCAGCGCGAAATTCTGGGCGACCCCGCGCCCGGCAGCCCGGGCGATCGCAATCGCCTCCGGCACTGCATCGAGCCCGTCGGAGAGGAACAGCAGGTCGGCGGCGGTCTGGCCGACATCGCTTGCGCCCGAAGGCGCCATCGAGGCATGGCCGGCCGCAAGCGCCGGGGCGTCGTTGAGCCCATCGCCCACCATCAGCACCCGCCGGCCTTCGGCCGCAAGCGCGCCGATCGCTGCCAGCTTGTCGGCCGGCGATTGCGCTGCCGCCCGCACCGCCACGCCCAGCCGGTCGGCAACCGCATCCACCGCCTCGGCCCGGTCGCCCGAAAGGATCTGCACCGCGAGCCCCATCGCCTCGAGCCGCGCGACCGCCTCGGCAGCGCCCGGCCGCAGCGGGTCGGCGAAGCGCAGCAGCCGCGCCGGCCCCCCGCCGGAGCGGAAGGCGAGAACAAGCTCGTCCGGCCCGGCGGTCACGGCGAGCGCCGGGTCCACCCAGTCCGGCCGGCCCAGCCTGACCGGGCCCCCGGGCCCTTCCGCCTCGAGCCCGAGCCCGGGCACGTCGCGCACGTCGAACAGCACCGCCGGCGCCGTTCCGGCGAGCGCACGGGCCAGCGCGCGCGCCAGCGGGTGCCGGCTCGCCCGGGCCAGCGCGAGCGCCTCGGCGGCCTCGTCGCCGGCGAGCGGCAGCGCGCCAACGGGCTCCGGCCGGCCGAGCGTCAGCGTGCCGGTCTTGTCGAACACGACCGTGTCCACCTCCGCCAGCCGCTCGAGCGCGCTGCCATCCTTGAGGAGCAGCCCGCGCCGGGCGAGAAGGGTCGCCGCGCGCACCTGCATCGCCGGCACTGCAAGCCCCAGCGCACACGGGCAGGTGATGATGAGCACCACGATCGCCGTCGTCAGCGCGAAATGCCAGCCCGCACCGGCCAGCAGCCAGCCCGCAGCCGTCACCAGCGCCAGCAGGTGGACAACGGGGGCATAGAGCCGCGAGGCGCGGTCGGCGATCCGCACATGGCGGGCCCGGCCCTGCTCGGCCGCCTCCATCATCCGCACCACCTCGCCGATGAAGCTCGCCTCGCCCACGCCGGTCACGCGCACGGTGAGCGGTCCGTCGAGGTTGAGCGTGCCGGCCACCACCGCAGTGCCGGGCGCGGCCGGCTCGGGCCGGCTCTCGCCCGTCACCAGCGCGCGGTCGATCGCCGACCGGCCCGCCTCGACCACGCCATCGGCCGGAAGCCGCTCGCCGGCCGCGACCAGCACCCGCATCCCCGGCGCCACCTCGTCGATCGCCCGCCATTCGCTGGCGCCATCGGGCCCCACCACCATCGCCCCCCGCGGCAGCGACTTCATGAGCTGGGCAACACCGGCGCGGGCCCGGTCGCGCATCATGCTGTCGAGATAGCGGCCGACGAGCAGGAAGAAGAGCAGCATCACCACGCCGTCGAACCAGGCGTGCGGCCCCGAGGTCAGGGTCTCGAACAGGCTCATGCCGGTCGCCAGCACCACGCCGATCGAGATCGGCACATCCATGTTGGTCCGGCCCCGCCGGAGCGCCCCTGCCGCCGAGCGGAAGAAGGGCATGCCGGCATAGGCAATGGTCGGAATGGCGATGAGCGCCGAGATGGCGTGGAACAGGTCGCGCGTCGCTGCCTCCGCCCCCGACCAGACCGAAACCGACAGCAGCATGATGTTCATCATGGCAAAGCCGGCAACCGCCATCGCCTTCAGCAGCCGCCGCGACTCCGGGTCGGCTGCGGTCGCTGCCGCATCCTGGGGCGCAAACGGCCGCGCCTCGAACCCCGCCGCCTCGACCGCCGCAATCACGGCCGCAGGCACGGCATCGGGCGCGAGCGTCCCGTCCGCCCACTCGACCGCGAGCCGCCGGGTCGAGAAATTGACCCGCGCCCGCGTGACCCCCGGCACCGCGGCCGCGGCCCGCTCCACCTTGCCGATGCAGCCCGCGCAGCGGATCGCGGGCACATGGAGGTCGAGCCGGGTCCGCCCCGGACCAGCCGATGCCGTGAAGGCCCCGAGCGCCGCTGGCGCACCGGGGGCAAGCACGGGCGCTGCTGTCGCCATCAGTTCACCACCACCCGGTCGGTCCGCACCAGCCGCCGGGCGCCACTGCCAGCCGCGCCGGCATCGAGCGCGAAGGCGATGTCCCAGGCGCCGCGCGGCAGCGGGGCTGTCGCCTCGTAGCGGCCGGGTGCCGCCTCGACGAGCCGCAGTGGCACCACCCGCCCGGCATCGAGCGGGTGGCGGGCCTCCGCCCCCGCGACAAGGCCCGAGATGGCGACACCATCGGGCCCGGCCACCTCGATGACGACCCGGCCCCCGGGCGCCACGGTCGACACCGTCCAGCCCAGCGCCTGCTGGGCCCGCCCGGCCGCCAGCCAGCGGTTGAAGTCCTGGCTCGCCACATAGCCGTTCTTCACCACTGCGCCAGTGAAGCTGCCTGTGGCCAGCACGGCGAGCAGGAGGTTGACGGCGATCACCAGCGCGAAGCCGCCGCCGATGACGAGCGCGGCGTGCCGCCCCGTGAAGCCGCGCCCGCTCATCTGCCAGTCGCAGTGAAGCGCGTCTCGGTCGCGACCGTCTCGATCCTGCCGCCCTCCGGCTCGACCGATGTGGCCACGAACCGGAACGGGGTGTGCTCGGACGCGAGCGCCCCCGGGGGCATCCGGACGAAGATCCGGAAGGTCTCCAGCCCGTCGGGCCGGATCGTCGCCCGGAACGCGGTCGCCGGCGCCCCGGCGCCGAGCGACTCCCACATCCGCGCCTCGGGCAGGCCCTCGATCGTCAGCACCACCTCGCGCGGGCGGGCCTCCTTGTTCAGGATCTTGACCGTGTAGCCGTTGCGCAGGGCACCATCGGCCATGGTCACCATCACCGGGTTGCGATCCTGGGCGACCGTGAGGCCCAGCCGGTCCCGCCCGGCCAGCACGGCCAGCATGCCGATGCCGATCGCCGCCCACAGCGCGAAATAGAGCAGGGTCCGGGGCCGGACGAAGGTCTTCCACATCGGCTCCAGCGCTTCGCCGCGCGCCTCCGCCGCGTCGCGTTTCAGGGTCGAATAGCCGATGAGATCGGCCGGCCGGCCGAGTTTGCCCATCACGTCGTTGCAGGCGTCGATGCATAGCGCGCAGGTGATGCACTCGAGCTGCGGCCCCTCGCGGATGTCGATGCCGGTCGGGCAGACATTCACGCAGGCGTGGCAGTCGACACAGTCGCCGATCCCGGGGTCGGCCT
>CALLWN010000200.1 GCA_938016505.1 uncultured Sphingomonadaceae bacterium | reverse complement strand
CCAGCTGGGCCTCGTGGCGGCCCGCCACCACCAGCATCGCGCCATCGGCGGCGAGCCGGCGCGCGATCACCTGCCCCATGTTGCCGGTGCCGGCCGCCCCCAGCACGATTGCCACCTTCCCGTCGAGCGCACCCATCGGCTGTCCTCCTCTCCCGTCCTCGACTGCGGGCATAGCCCGGCCCGCGCGCGCCGGGCACCCGCAGAAAGGGAGGGGCCGGGAAGGGAGGGGCGGGGGCGTCTAGCCCGCCGGGCGGAACAGGCCGAGGAGTGATGCCCCGATGAGGTAGAGGATGACGAGCGGCACCGGCACCCGCACCAGAAAGCGCCACAGCCGATAGCCGGGGTGGCCCTGCGGGGTCTGCAGCTCGTCTGCCGTGCTCTCGGGCCGCATCACCCAGCCGGCGAACAGCGCGCTCGAAAGCGCCGCCGTGGTCAGAAGCAGGTTGGAGCTCACCCAGTCGAACAGGTCGAAGAAGGTCGCCTTCGCAAACCCGGGCAGGAATCCGAGCGGGAAGGTGGTGGCCAGCCGGTTGAAGCTGAGCACGGTCAGCATGGCAACTGCAGCAGTGAGCAGCCCGGTCAGCCAGACGGTGCGCCGGCGCGGCCAGCCCTTCTCCTCGCCAAGTGCCGCGATCACCTCGAACAGTGCCATCATCGAGGTGAGCGCAGCGATCGCCAGCAGCGCGAAGAAGACGAAGGCGACAAACGAGGTCGAGAACACCCCCTGCAACGCCAGCGGCACGGTCACGAAGGTGAGGCCCGGCCCGGCGGTCGGCGCAAGGCCGTTGGCGAACACGAAGGGGAAGATGGCAATCCCGGCGAGGATGGCGACGAGCGTGTCGGCAAAGGCGATGATCGCTGCCGTCTCGGGGATCCGCACGTTGCGCGGCAGGTAGGCGCCGTAGAGGATCATCGCCGCCATGCCGACCGAGACCGAGAAAAAGGCCTGGCCCAGCGCCGCAGCGAAGGTCGCAGCCGTCACCTTCGACCAGTCGGGCCGGAACAGGAAGGACAGACCTGCTTCGGCATCCCCGGCGACGAGGCCATAGATGCACAGCCCCGCCACCATCAGGAACAGCATGGGCATCAGGATCGAGGCGGCGCGCTCCACCCCCTTCTGCACCCCCTGCACCACGATCAGCACGTTGGCGAGCAGGAACAGCGCCATCCACGCCGAGAGCTGCAGCGGCGAGGCGAGCAGCCCGTCGAACAGGCTGCCGGCCTCCTCCGGGGTCAGCCCCTCGAGCGCCCCGGTCGCGGCATGGGCAGTGTAGGCCAGCGTCCAGCCGCCGATGACGCAGTAGAAGCTCGAGATGAGGAAGACGGCTGCAAGCGCGAGATGGCCGCCGATCGCCCAGGCCGGGTTTCGCCTTTCGCGCCGGGCAAGCAGCGCGAAGCTGGCGGCAGGCGTCATCCCGCCACGCCGGCCGATGAGGAGTTCCGCCATCACGATGGGAAGCGCGATGAAGGCGACGCAGCCAAGGTAGATCAGCACGAAGGCGCCGCCCCCGTTGGCCCCGGCAAGATAGGGAAAGCGCCAGATGTTCCCAAGCCCGACCGAAAGCCCGATCGTCGCCATGAGGAAGGTGAGCCGCGACGACCAGTGGCCGTGGGCGATCGGCGCTGCCTGCGCGCTCACGCCTGCCCCCGGGCGCGGGTCCGTTCTGCATCCATCCGCTCTCCCATCGACCCGATGCGTCGGCGGGTCAAGCGGCTGCGGGCGTTGCCTTTCCGGCCCCGAACGGCCAAGGGCCGGCTGACGGGACGGGAGCGGCGATGACGGTTCTGGTGACAGGCGCGGCCGGGTTCATCGGCTTTCATGTGGCAGCCGCCCTTCTTGCCCGGGGCGAGGCCGTTGTCGGCGTCGACTGCTTCACCCCCTATTATGACATGGCCCTGAAGCGCGCCCGCGCCGCCGAACTTCTGCGCCATCCCGGGTTCCGCCTGCTCGAGCTGGATTTCGCCGAGCCCGGCGCGCTCGCCGCGCTCGAGGGTACCGGCATCGACCGGATCGTCCACCTCGGCGCCCAGCCCGGCGTGCGCCACTCGATCGACAACCCGCTGGCCTATCTCCACGCCAATCTCGCCGGCCACCTCGCCCTTCTCGAGTTCGCCCGCCACGCGCCCGCGCTCCGCCACATGGTCTATGCCTCCTCCTCGTCGGTCTATGGCGCCAACCAGCGGCTCCCCTTCGCGGTCGAGGACCGCACCGACCATCCCGTCTCGCTCTATGCCGCCACCAAGCGCGCCGACGAGCTCATGAGCGAAGCTTACGCCCATCTCTACCGCATCCCGCTCACGGGGCTTCGCTTCTTCACCGTCTACGGCCCCTGGGGTCGGCCCGACATGGCGGTGTGGAGCTTCACCGAGGCGCTCTACGACCGCCGGCCGATCCGCCTGTTCGCCGGCGGCCGGCTCCGGCGCGACTTCACCTTCATCGACGATATCGTCACCGGTGTGCTTGCCGTGCTCGACCGGCCGCCGGCCGATGATGGCATGGCAAAGCCGGGCGGCTCGGTCAGCCCCCACGCGCTCTACAACATCGGCAACAGCCGGCCCGAGCGCGTGGTCGATCTCGTCGCCCTGCTCGAGGCCGAAACCGGCCTCTCCGCCATGGTCGAGGAGGCGCCGATGCAGCCCGGCGACGTGGAGGCGACCTTTGCCGATGTCGGCCCGCTGGCCCGCGACGCCGGCTTCCGGCCCGCCACCCCGCTCGCGACCGGCATTGCCCGCTGGGTCGGCTGGTATCGCGACGTCTGGCGGCCGCGCATCTCCGGCAAAGGGACAGGTTGAAGCCGCCTGCGCCCGGCGGCTAGGGCCTTCGCCCGAGGAGACGGATGATGCGGGCAATTCCCCATGTTCTGGCACTTGGCACGGAAGGGCTGCCGCCTGCGCCGATGGGCCCGGTGTTCGACCCCAACACGGGCGAGGTCCAGGCCGAGGTGCCGCTCGCCGGCGCCGAGGTGCTCGAACGCGCGGTCGAGGCTGCGCTCGCCGCCCAGCCGGCCTGGGCGGCCACCAACCCGCAGCGCCGGGCCCGGGTGCTGTTCGCCTTCAAGGCACTCGTCGAGCGCAACCTCGGCGATCTCGCCCGCCTGCTCTCCTCCGAGCATGGCAAGACCATCCCCGATGCGAAGGGAGACATCCAGCGCGGGCTCGAGGTCGTCGAGTTCGCCTGCGGCATCCCTCATGCCCAGAAGGGCGAATACACCCCCGGCGCGGGTCCCGGCATCGACGTCTACTCGATGCGCGTGCCGCTCGGCATCGGTGCCGGCATCACGCCGTTCAACTTCCCCGCCATGATCCCGATGTGGATGTTCGCGGTTGCCATCGCCTGCGGCAACGCCTTCATCCTGAAACCCTCGGAGCGCGACCCGTCGGTCCCGGTCCGGCTCGCCGAACTCATGCTCGAGGCCGGGGCGCCCCCGGGCATCCTCCAGGTGGTCCATGGCGGGCCGGCGATGGTCAACGCCATCCTCGATCACCCGGCGATCGCCGCAGTCAGCTTCGTCGGCTCGTCCGACATCGCGGCCCATGTCTATGCCCGCGGCACTGCCAACGGCAAGCGCGTCCAGGCCATGGGCGGCGCCAAGAACCACGGGATCATCCTGCCCGATGCCGACATGGACCAGGTCGTGAACGACCTCGTCGGGGCCGCCTTCGGCTCGGCGGGCGAGCGCTGCATGGCGCTCCCCGTGGTGGTCCCGGTCGGCGAGGCGACGGCGGAGGAGCTGCGCCGCCGGCTCGTGCCCCGGATCGAGGCGCTCCGCGTCGGTCGCTCCGACGATCCCGGCGCAGACTATGGCCCGGTGGTGACAGCCCAGCACCGTGACCGCGTGCTCGGCTGGATCGCGAAGGGGGTCGAAGAGGGCGCCGAGCTCGTCGTCGATGGCCGCAGCCCCGCCATGCAGGGCCACGAGGGGGGCTTCTTCATCGGCCCGTCGCTGTTCGACCATGTCCGCCCCGAGATGGAAAGCTACCGCGAGGAGATCTTCGGCCCCGTCCTCCAGATCGTCCGGGCCAGGGACTTCGAGGAAGCGCTCGCACTCCCCAGCCGCCACCAGTATGGCAATGGTGTTGCCCTCTACACCCGCAACGGCCACGCCGCGCGCGAGTTCGCGGCGCGAGTCAATGTCGGCATGGTCGGCATCAACGTCCCCATCCCGGTTCCGGTCGCCTACCACACGTTCGGGGGCTGGAAGCGCTCGGCGTTCGGGGATCACAACCAGCACGGGCCGGAAGGGGTGCGCTTCTGGACCAGGGTCAAGACCATCACCCAGCGCTGGCCCGACGGCAGCGCCGATGGTGCAGCAGCAAACGCCTTCGTCATCCCGACCATGGCATGAACGGGGAGCCAGCGATGAGCTACGAGACCATCCTCGTCGATCGCGACGGGCCGATCCAAGTCATCACCCTCAATCGGCCCAGGGCCCTCAACGCCCTCAATTCAGAGGTGCTCGCCGAGCTCATCCGCGCCTTCGAGCGGTTCGACTCCGACCCCGAGCTCAGGTGCGCGATCATCACCGGCAACGACAAGGCCTTCGCCGCTGGCGCCGACATCAAGGAAATGGCGCCGCAGACGGTCGGCGACATGTTCGGCGCCAACTATTTCGCCGGCTACGACCGGGTGACGGCAACCCGCAAGCCGTGGATCGCCGCGGTCGCCGGCTATGCGCTGGGCGGCGGCTGCGAGCTTGCCATGATGGCCGACATCATCGTCGCGGCCGAGACCGCGAAGTTCGGCCAGCCCGAGATCAAGCTCGGCGTCACCCCCGGCATGGGCGGCTCACAGCGCATGGCCCGCGCCATCGGCAAGGCCAAGACCATGGACATGTGCCTGACGGGCCGCATGATGGGCGCCGAGGAAGCCGAACGGCTCGGCCTCGTCGCCCGAGTCGTGCCTGCCGATGAGCTCATGACGGCGGCAAAGGCGCTTGCCGCCGAGATCGCCGCCATGCCGCCGCTCGCGGCGCTCGCCGTCAAGGAGCAGGTCAACGTCGCCTTCGAGACGACGCTCGCCCAGGGCATCTTGTTCGAGCGGCGGCTGTTCCACGGCATGTTCGGCACCGCCGACCAGACCGAGGGCATGGCCGCCTTCATCGAGAAGCGGCCCGGCAACTGGAGCGGGCGGTGACAGCCGGCATGAAGCGCATCGGCTTCATCGGGCTCGGCAACATGGGCGGCGGCATGGCC
>CALLWN010000199.1 GCA_938016505.1 uncultured Sphingomonadaceae bacterium | reverse complement strand
AGCCTCCCGACAGACTCCCGGGCGGCGTTCCGGCGCGCGCCCGTGCTGCCCCCGCGCGCATCGCGCGTCACGAGTGCGAAAACTGTGAAAAGTTGACAATTGTTAAATGGATGGAGGTGGGCATGTGTGGCGGCTGCCCGCAGCGCTGGCCCCGTTCCTCCGGCGCGGCGGGGAGGGTTGGTGTGGCGGCTGCCTGCCGCGCCGGCCCACAATATGGTGGAGGGGGTTGGATTCGAACCAACGTAGACTGACGTCGGCAGATTTACAGTCTGCTGCCTTTGACCGCTCGGCCACCCCTCCGGCCCTGCCCCGGAAGGCGGGCGCAATGCCCAAGCCGGTCCGCCCTGTCAACGGCGCCGCGCGCGCAGCCGGAAAGCCCCGCAAAGCCATTGCGCCGCTTTCCCCCCTTCGCTATTGGGCCGGCTCCCGCTCCGCACAGGAGTGTAGCTCAGCTGGTAGAGCATCGGTCTCCAAAACCGAGGGCCGGGGGTTCGAGTCCCTCCACTCCTGCCAGGGCCCGCCATGACGCTGGAGTGAAGGCGCCGGCGCGCAGGGCGGGGGAGGGCGGGTTGAAATCGCCCGGCGCAAGGGTCACCTTGGCCGGGTCATGCTGTTGGGAATCGTGGCGCAGTCATGGCAGACGAGGCAGTCCAGAAGGCTTCCAGGCCCCGGGTGTCCCCGGGCGAGTTCGTGCGCCAGGTCCGCAGCGAGACCGCCAAGGTGGTCTGGCCCTCGCGCCGCGAGACGGTGCAGACAACCATTCTCGTCCTCATCATGACGTCGCTGCTCGCGCTGTTCTTCCTCGGCGTCGACCAGCTGCTCGGCCGTGCCGTCAAGTTCCTGCTCGCGCTCGGAGGCGCCTGACATGTCGCGCTGGTACATCATTCACGCCTATTCCGGCTTCGAGAACAAGGTCCGCGACGCCATCATGGCAGAGGCCCAGCGCATGGGGCTCGACCGTCTCGTCGAGGCCGTCGAGGTGCCGACCGAGAAGGTGACCGAGGTCCGCCGCGGCAGGAAGGTCCAGTCGGACCGCAAGTTCTTCCCCGGTTATGTCCTCGCCAAGCTCGAGATGAACGATCAGGTCTACCACCTGGTGCGCAACACGCCCAAGGTCACCGGCTTCCTCGGCGCGTCGGGCAAGCCCCAGCCCATCTCCGAGGCCGAGGCCAACCGCATCCTCTCGACCAGGGCCGAGGCCGCCGCCGCCGCCCCCAAGGCGCGCCGCCGGGTCAGCTTCGAGATCGGGGACCAGGTCAAGGTCCTCGACGGCCCGTTCGCGTCCTTCACCGGCCTCGTCGAGGAAATCGATTTCGAGAAGGGTCGCGTGAAGGTCTCCGTCTCGATCTTCGGCCGGGCCACCCCGGTCGAGCTCGACTTCGAGCAGGTCGAGAAGACGAAATAGGCGCCTGCCACCCGCGATCGGGTGGGCGCCTCGAACCGTGGGAGGCAAGGGGCCAGCCCCGAGCCGTCAGGACCACATGATCGCCAGTCAGCGGGCCCGTCCGCC
Organism: uncultured Sphingomonadaceae bacterium; assembly: GCA_938016505.1. Lineage (GTDB taxonomy): Bacteria > Pseudomonadota > Alphaproteobacteria > Sphingomonadales > Sphingomonadaceae > Thermaurantiacus. The sequence goes on along the minus strand of CALLWN010000199.1, from coordinate 9,037 downwards.
TCGAGGCCGGGCCCGGGAAATGGAGTGAAAGATGGCAAAGAAGATCACCGGCTACGTGAAGCTGCAGGTGGCCGCCGGCAGCGCGACCCCCAGCCCGCCCATCGGCCCGGCGCTCGGCCAGCGCCAGGTCAACATCATGGAGTTCTGCAAGCAGTTCAACGCTGCAACCGCCAGCCTCGAGAAGGGCATGCCCATCCCGACGGTCATCACCGTCTATGCCGACAAGAGCTTCACATTCGTCACCAAGTCGCCCCCGGCGAGCTATTTCCTCAAGAAGGCCGCGAACCTCAAGTCCGGCTCCAAGACCCCCGGCCGCGGCGCCGTCGGCAAGGTGACCCGGGCCCAGATCCGCGAGATCGCCGAGGCCAAGATGAAGGACCTGAACGCCAACGACATCGAGATGGCGATGCGCACGATCGAAGGCTCGGCCCGCTCGATGGGCCTCGAAGTGGTGGAGGGCTGAGACCATGGCAAAGCTCACGAAGAAGGCGAAGGCGCTTGCCGGCACGGTCGAGCCGATGAAGCTCTATCCGGTCGACGAGGCGCTCGACATCGTCCGCGCCAATGCAACCGCGAAGTTCGACGAGACGATCGAGGTCGCAGTCAACCTGAACGTCGACCCCCGCCACGCCGACCAGATGGTCCGCGGCGTCGTCACCCTGCCCAGGGGCACCGGCAAGACCGTGCGCGTTGGTGTCTTCGCCCGCGGTCCCAAGGCCGACGAGGCGCGCGAGGCGGGCGCCGACATCGTCGGTGCCGAAGACCTGATGGAGCAGGTGCAGGCCGGCACGATCGATTTCGACCGCTGCATCGCCACGCCTGACATGATGGGTCTGGTCGGCCGGCTCGGCAAGATTCTCGGCCCCAAGGGGCTGATGCCCAACCCCAAGCTCGGCACCGTCACCATGAATGTCGGGGAAGCGGTCCGCGCCGCCAAGGGCGGGCAGATCGAGTTCCGGGTCGAGAAGGCCGGCATCATCCACGGCCGGCTCGGCAAGGCGAGCTTTCCCCCCGAGGATCTGAAGGCCAACCTCGCCGCCTTCATGGACGCGCTCGTCAAGGCCAGGCCCTCGGGCGCCAAGGGCAAATATGTCGAGAAGGTCGCGCTCTCGTCCACCATGGGCAAGGGCGTGAAGGTCGACCCGGCAACGGTCGGGGCCTGAGCCGCCGGTTCTGTCCGGCAGGCGGAGACATCGCGCCGCTGCCGGGCGGGCTGGCTCCGCCTGTTCCAGGCTCCCCTCCGGAAAAGAAACCGAAGGGGAGCCTCATGCCAATGCCCGTCCTCCTGTTGCCCGCCGTCCTGGTGCCGGCCCTCCTGTCTGCGAGCCTTGCCGCCCCGGCTGCAGCCCAGATGGTGGCGCCAGGGGGCACGGAGGCCGGGCGGCCCGAACAGGTTGGAGACATCATCGTGACCGCCCGCCGCCGCGAGGAGCGGCTGCAGGACGTGCCCGTCGCAGTCAGTGCGTTCGGGGCGGAGACGCTCGAGCAGCTTCAGGTCTTGAGGACCGAGAATCTCGCCGCTGCGGTTCCCAGCCTCTACATCAACCGGATCTCGGCCAGCCCGTCGGCGCTCGTCGTCTTCCTTCGCGGCGCCGGCGAGCAGGTCGGCGGGCTTGCCACGTCGGAAAGCCCGGTCGGCATCTACGTCGACGATGTCTATTTCGCGAGGCTCGCAAGCGCATCCTTCGACCTCGCCGAGGCCGAGCGGGTCGAGGTGCTGCGCGGGCCGCAGGGAACGCTCTACGGTCGCAACACCATGACCGGCGCGCTCAAGATCACCACCCGCCAGCCGACCGACAGGCCCTTCGTTCGTGCCGAAGCCGGCTGGGGCCGGTTCGACCGGGTCCGTCTCAACGCGACCGCAAGCGCACCCCTTGCCGAGGGGATCGCAGCGCTGGCGAGTGTCGGCTTCACCGACTCCGACGGCTGGTTCGACAATCTCGGCGCCGACCCGCGCCGTGGCGATCGCCGCACCTGGAACGCCCGGATGACCGTTGCGACAACCGGTACCGGCCCGGTCTCGGCGCGGATCAGCGGCTTCTGGGCGAAGGATTCGAACGACGGCATCACCCCGGCCCCGGTCAGCCCGCAGCCGCCGTTCGAACGGCTCGCTGGCGGATTCCGGACCACCCGCTCCCCTGTTCCGGCCTATGGACTGAACCGCCAGTGGGGTCTCACCGCCGACATCACCGCCGACCTCTCCGAGGCATGGACGCTCAAATCCATCACCGGCTGGATCGAGACCCGCGACCGCTGGGGCCTCGACTTCTCCGGTGGCTTCCGCAACGCCTCAGGCACGGTCGTGGCCGGCTTCTTCCGCCAGAGCGAGACCAGCCAGCGCCAGCTGAGCCAGGAGCTCCAGCTCCAGGGTGAAGTTGCCGACGGCGCCGCCCGGATCACACTCGGGGGCTATGTCTTCGGCGAAAAGGCGGGGCAGAGTCTCGCCGACAGCTTCGGGGTCGGCGTCTTTGGTCCCTTCCCGGTCGCGCTTCTCCCGTCGAGCTTCGACCTCGACACCAGGAGCCGCGCGCTCTTTGCCCAGGCCGAGATCCCTCTCGGCGAGACACTGACCGCAACGCTGGGCGGCCGCTACAGCTGGGAGAAGAAGCGGTTCGAGGGGCTCATCCAGAATGGCCTCGGCTTCCCGCCGGCCTATGCCCCGCCGGTCGCCCGCCAGCTCGACGAGGGCGAGTTCACGCCCCGCCTCGGGCTCGACTGGCGGGTCTCCCCCGACATCCTTGCCTATGCAGCGATCGCCCGGGGCTTCAAGGCCGGTGGCTTCAACGGCCTGGCAGTCGCCAACCCGGCCATCTTCGGTGCGCCTTACGCGGCGGAGTCGGTTTGGGCCTACGAGGCCGGCGTCAAGTCCGACCTGCTCGACCGTCGGCTCCGGCTCAACCTTGCATGGTTCTGGAACGACCTGCGCGACATCCAGCAGAATGTCGTCGTCGGCGGCGGCTCGACCCAGACCCAGAATGCAGCGCGCGCGCGCCTGACCGGGCTGGAGGCCGAGGGCGCGCTCACCCTCTCGGACAGCCTGCGCCTGTTCGGCAATCTCGCGCTCCTGTTCGACCGCTACCGCGAGCTCGACCCGGCGAGCCAGGCGGCCATTGCCGGTGCGACGCGGTTGCCGCTGGTGTCGCGGTTCCAGTCGCAACTGGGTGCCACCTGGCGCGAGCCCGTCTCGGAATCGGCCGCCATTCTCGCCACGCTTGACTGGTCGCATCGCTCCGCGCGCTTCTCTGAGGCAGCCAATCTGCCGCTCGGCCGGATCGGCCCGGTCGATCGGGTCAACCTCGTGGCAGGGGCAAGCTTCGCCGATGGCCGGATCGAGCTCACCGCCAACGTCCGCAACCTCCTCGATGCGGACGACGACTATTCGGGGCTCTCCCTCATTCCGGGGCTCATCGCGGTCCGATTCTTCGAGGAGCCACGGACCTTCCAGTTGATGCTGCGTTACCGCTTTGGTGGCTGAACACCAGATCCGGCTTGACTTCACTCGCTGTTGGTCTAGGTGCGCGGCTTCGTTCGCGTGGTTCTGTCGCGCGGACGCCGTCCGAGACTGCAGGTGCCCTCCGGGGCCTAAGCCATCAGGGCCTGCATGAGACGGAAGCCTGCCCTTCCGCCGTGCGATGGCGAAGGGCGTCGTCCGGGCGCTGTTCGCGTCCCGGCACGGGTTTCTTTCGGGCGGGCCGCCGAAGGCCCGGGCGTTCCCAGGCAGTCTGCGGCTCTCACCGGCAGCGGGGTCTTCCCGCTGCCCTGTTGATGGAGTGAGCATGGACCGGAACCAGAAGAAGGACCTGGTCGCCAGTCTCGCACGGACCTTCGGGTCCACCCAGGTTGTGGTCATCACCCGCAACCACGGGTTGACGGTCGCGCAGGTCTCCGACCTGCGCAGCCGGATGCGCGGCGCCGGCGCTGCGTTCAAGGTGACGAAGAACCGGCTCGCCCGCATCGCGCTCGAGGGCACGCCCTACCAGGAGATCGGCGCGCTGCTGGTCGGCCCGGTCGGGCTTGCAACCTCGAGCGACCCGGTGGCGGCGGCGAAGATCGCCGTCGAATTCGCCAAGACCAACGAGAAGTTCGAGATTGTTGGCGGGGCGATGCCGGGCACGCTGCTCGATGTGGATGGAGTGAAGGCGCTCGCCGAGCTTCCATCGCTCGACGAGCTGCGGGCGAAGCTGGTGGGTCTCATCCAGGCGCCGGCCACCAAGCTGGCCCAACTGGCGAATGCGCCTGCCGCCAAGCTGGCGCGCGTGTTTGCCGCCTATGGCGAAAGCCAGGCGGCCTGACAGGAAAGGATTGAAGTATGGCTGACATTGCAAAGCTGGTCGAGGAGCTTTCGGCCCTCACCATCCTCGAGGCGGCGGAACTTGCCAAGGCGCTTGAAGAGAAGTGGGGCGTTTCGGCGGCGGCCGCAGTTGCGGTTGCGGCTGCGCCTGCCGCGGGCGGCGCGGCGGCGCCGGCCGTCGAGGAAAAGACCGAGTTCGACGTGATCCTCACCGGCGACGGTGGCAAGAAGATCAACGTCATCAAGGAGGTCCGCGCCATCACCGGGCTCGGCCTGACCGAGGCCAAGACGCTGGTCGAGAGCGCCCCCAAGGCGGTCAAGGAAGGCGTCAACAAGGACGAGGCCGCCAAGATCAAGAAGCAGCTCGAGGACGCCGGCGCGACCGTCGAGATCAAGTGACCCCGGCCCGCCGGGCTGGCGGAACGACGTCAAGTGCAAGGGGCGGTGCCGGCTGGCGCCGCCCCTTTCATCTTCCGCCCGGTGGTTGACACGCGGGCGCACCGCCTCTAGGCAACGTGGCTCCGCTTGATCCCGGGACATGGTGCGCCGTGGCGGCAGCGCGCCAAACGTATGGGATCGCAGCGGATGCTCGGAATTCGCAATGGGCGCACCGGTCCCGGGCGTCCGGCAGTTCCGATTGGGCGCGCCGGGTTCAGATGCACGAAGGACGTTCATGGCGACGCTTGCAGCTCCGCTTTCCTCCACTGCGCTCACCCCCAGGTTCAGGCCAACCCACCGCATCCGCCGCCGCTTCGGCTCGACGGCCGAAGTCGTCGAGATGCCCAACCTCATCGAGGTCCAGCGCGAGAGCTACGAGCAGTTCCTGCGCTCCGATCCGTCGATCGGCTATGTCTCCGGCCTCGAGAAGACGCTGCGTTCGGTCTTCCCCATCCGCGACTTCGCCGGCACGGCCGAACTCGATTTCGTCAGCTACGAGCTCGAGGACCCGAAGTACGACATCGACGAGTGCCGGCAGCGTGGCATCACCTACGCTGCCCCGATGCGCGTCACGCTCCGCCTCATCGTGTTCGAGATCGATCAGGACACCGAGACCAGAAGTGTCGTCGATATCAAGGAGCAGGACGTCTACATGGGGGACATGCCGTTGATGACCCCCAACGGCACCTTCATCGTCAACGGCACCGAGCGCGTCATCGTGTCGCAAATGCACCGCTCGCCCGGTGTCTTCTTCGACCATGACCGCGGCAAGACCCACTCGTCCGGCAAGTATCTGTTTGCCGCCCGCGTGATCCCCTATCGCGGCTCGTGGCTCGATTTCGAGTTCGACGCGAAGGACATCGTCAACGTCCGCATCGACCGCAAGCGCAAGCTGCCGGTAACGACCCTGCTCTACGCGCTCGGCATGAACGCCGAGGAGATCCTCCACGCCTTCTACCGCCGCGTGCGCTGGCAGCGTGACAGCGCCCGCGCAGCGTGGAGACTGCCCTTCGTCGCCGAGGCATGGCGCGGCGCCAAGCCCGAGTTCGACGTTCTGAATGCCGAAACCGGCGAAATTGTCTTTCCCATGGGCTCCAAGGTCACGCCGCGGCTTGCCAGGCGGGCGCAGACCGAGGGGCTCACCGATGTGCTGGTCCCAGAAGGCGAGATCCTCGGCCGCTATGCTGCCGACGACCTCATCGACGAGGCGACCGGTCGAATCCACGTCGAGGCGGGCGAGGAAATTACCCAGGAGGTGCTCGAGCGGCTGGTGGCGGCCGGGTTCGACCATGTCGATCTCCTCGACATCGACGGGGTCAACTATGGCCCGTGGATCCTGAAGACCCTCCACGCCGACAAGGCGGAAGAGCGGGACCAGGCGCTCGCCGACATCTACCGGGTGATGCGCCCAGGGGAGCCGCCCACCCGCGAGACTGCCGACGCGCTGTTCAACGGCCTGTTCTTCGACCCCGAGCGCTACGACCTCTCGGCGGTGGGCCGGGTCAAGATGAACATGCGGCTCGGTCTCGACGCGCCTGATGATCTGACGACGCTGCGCCGCGAGGACATCCTTGCGGTCGTGAAAACCCTCGTCGACCTGAAGGACGGGCGTGGCGAAATCGATGATATCGACAATCTCGGCAACCGGCGGGTGCGCTCGGTGGGCGAGCTTCTCGAAAACAGCTACCGCGTCGGTCTGCTCCGCATGGAGCGTGCCGTGAAAGAGCGGATGAGCTCGGTCGATGTCACGGTCGTCATGCCCAACGACCTCATCAACGCCAAGCCCGCAGTCGCGGCCGTCAGGGAGTTCTTCGGCTCGTCGCAACTGTCCCAGTTCATGGACCAGACCAACCCGCTGTCGGAGGTGACCCACAAGCGGCGTGTCTCCGCGCTCGGGCCGGGTGGCCTCACCCGCGAGCGTGCCGGGTTCGAGGTCCGCGACGTGCACCCCACCCACTATGGCCGGATCTGCCCGATCGAGACTCCCGAAGGCCCCAACATCGGCCTCATCAACAGTCTCGCCACCTACAGCCGGATCAACAAATATGGCTTCATCGAGACGCCCTACCGGCGGGTCGTCAACGGCCGCGTGACCGACGAGGTGGTCTACCTGTCCGCCATGGAAGAGGCCCGCGAGACCATCGCCCAGGCCAATCTCCCCCTCAGGCCCGATGGCAGTTTCGCCGATGACCTGGTGTCGGCGCGCCGCGCCGGCGAGTTCCTGATGGCGCCTGCCGCCGAGATCACCCTCCAGGACGTCAGCCCCAAGCAGCTGGTCTCGGTCGCCGCCTCGCTCATTCCCTTCCTTGAGAATGACGACGCCAACCGGGCGCTCATGGGCTCGAACATGCAGCGCCAGGCGGTGCCGCTGGTCAAGGCGGAGGCGCCGTTCGTCGGCACTGGCATGGAGGCAACCGTTGCCAGGGACTCCGGCGCTGCCATCGTCGCGCGCCGCGGCGGAATCGTCGACCAGGTCGACGCCGGGCGCATCGTCATCCGCGCGACCGAGGATGTCGAGCCCGGAACCTCGATGGTCGACATCTACCGTCTGCAGAAGTTCCAGCGGTCGAACCAGTCCACCTGCATCAACCAGCGGCCGCTCGTCGCCGTCGGCGATATCGTCGGCAAGGGCGACATCATCGCCGACGGCCCCTCCACCGAATATGGCGAACTTGCCCTCGGCCGCAATGCGCTCGTCGCCTTCATGCCGTGGAACGGCTACAATTTCGAGGACTCCATCCTGATTTCCGAGCGGATCGTGAAGGAAGACATCTTCACCTCGATCCACATCGACGAGTTCGAGGTGATGGCCCGCGACACCAAGCTCGGCCCGGAAGACATCACCCGCGACATCCCCAATGTCGGCGAGGAGGCGCTCAGGAACCTCGACGAGGCGGGCATCGTCTATGTCGGCGCCGAGGTCGAGCCGGGCGACATCCTCGTCGGCAAGATCACGCCCAAGGGCGAGAGCCCGATGACGCCGGAAGAAAAGCTCTTGCGCGCCATCTTCGGCGAGAAGGCGTCCGACGTGCGCGACACCTCGCTCCGGCTTCCGCCGGGGGTCTCGGGCACGGTCGTCGAGGTCCGCGTGTTCAACCGCCACGGCATTGACAAGGATGAACGCGCGCTCGCCATCGAGCGCGAGGAGATCGACCGGCTCGAGAAGGACGCCCAGGACGAACGCGCCATCCTCGACCGTGCGACCTACGCGACGCTTCGCGACATGCTGCTCGGCCAGACCATCGTCTCTGGGCCGAGGGGCGTGAAGAAGGGCTCCGTCATCGACGAGGCCCTGCTCGAGGAGCAGCCCCGGCGCGACTGGTGGAAGTTCGTCCTCGCCGACGACAGCGTCCAGGCCAGTGTCGAGGCCACCAGGGCGCAGTGGGACCAGGCCAACAAGCGGATCGCCGAGAAGCTCGAGGACCGGCGCGAGAAGCTCCAGCGCGGCGACGAGCTTCCGCCCGGCGTGCTCAAGATGGTCAAGGTGTTCGTGGCCGTGAAGCGCAAGCTCCAGCCCGGCGACAAGATGGCCGGCCGCCACGGCAACAAGGGGGTCATCAGCCGCATTCTGCCGCAGGAGGACATGCCGTTCCTCGAGGACGGCACGTCGGTCGACATCGTCCTCAACCCGCTCGGCGTGCCGAGCCGGATGAATGTCGGCCAGATCTTCGAGACCCACCTCGGCTGGGCAGCGCGCGGCCTTGGCCGCAAGATCGCCGGGCTCCTCGACGACATCCGCGAGGCGAACGCCGGCGCCGTGCGTGCCGCCGAGGGCGACCTCGCCCAGCTGCGCGCCCTGCTCGCCGGGATCTATGGGGCTCAGGCAGGCGTTGAGGCCATGACCGATTCCGAGCTTCTCGCCTTTGCCGAGTCGCTGACCCCCGGCGTGCCGGTCGCGACCCCGGTGTTCGACGGCGCCAAGGAAGCCGACGTCGGCCACATGCTCGAACTCGCAGGACTCGAGAGTTCGGGGCAGGTCACGCTCTTCGATGGCCGCACCGGCGATGCCTTCGAGCGCAAGGTGACTGTCGGCTACATCTACATGCTGAAGCTGCACCACCTCGTCGACGACAAGATCCACGCCCGCAGCATCGGACCGTACTCGCTGGTGACCCAGCAGCCGCTCGGCGGCAAGGCCCAATTCGGCGGTCAGCGTCTGGGCGAGATGGAGGTCTGGGCGATGGAGGCCTACGGCGCGGCCTACGCGCTCCAGGAGTTCCTCACGGTCAAGTCGGACGACGTGATCGGTCGGACGCGCATGTACGAATCGATCGTGAAGGGGGATTGTGAGCTCATGCCGGGCCTGCC
>CALLWN010000198.1 GCA_938016505.1 uncultured Sphingomonadaceae bacterium | reverse complement strand
TGTTCCTGACCGAGCGGGAAGCCCCGGTTTCGGGCGCCATCGTCTTCCCCGCGCTCGAGGGGACGCGGCCGGTCCTGGTCGAGATCCAGGCGCTCGCCGTCAGGCTGCCGAGCGGCGCAACCCCCCGGCGCGCGGTGGTCGGCTGGGATTCGGGCCGGCTCGCCATGGTGCTTGCCGTGCTTGAGGCGCGGGCCGGGATCAGCCTCTCGTCCCACGAGGTCTATCTGAACGTGGCCGGAGGCCTTCGGGTGACCGAGCCCGCCGCCGATCTCGCAGTTGCCGCTGCGCTCGTGTCGGCAGTCACCGATGTCGCCGTCCCTGCGGGCACGGTGGCGCTCGGCGAACTCGCGCTCTCGGGCGAGGTCCGCCGGGTCGCCCATGCCGACCTCCGCCTGAAGGAAGCCGCCAAGCTGGGCTTCGCGGCAGCGCTTGCGCCTCCGGGCACCAGGGGTGTCGGTGTGCTCGAGGTCATGCCCTGCGCCAGTGTCGCAGCGCTCGTCGCCCGGCTCGTGCCGCGCTGAGGGCCTTTCCCGCACCCGGCGGCACGGCTAGTGGTCTGGGCATGGATGGCCTCACCGGCTTTGATTATGTGGTCTTCGCGCTGGTCGGGCTGTTCCTGCTCGCCGGCCTCGCGCGCGGTCTCGTGACCGAGGCGCTCTCGTTGGCGGCGTGGGTCGCGGCGGCGGTCGCGGTCAGGCTGTTCCACGAGCCCGTGACCGGCATGCTGGCGCCGCGCACCGGCGGCGAGCCCACGGCGGCCATTCTCGCCTTCCTGCTGCTGTTCTTCGGTACGCTGTTCGCCGGGCGGCTGCTGGCATCGACCGCCGGGCAGACCAGTCGCAACTCCGTCATCGGCCCGCTCGACCGGCTGGCGGGCGGCGCCTTTGGCGCTGTCAAGGGCGGCATTCTCGCGACCGTCCTCTTCATGCTGGTTCTCTTCACCACCGGTTTCTTCGACCCGCAGCGCACCTCGCCCGACTGGCTCACGCGAAGTGCAAGCGCACCCTGGCTCACGGTCGCTGCCACCGGCATGATCAGCTGGATGGAGGATGCGAGCGGCGAGGATCTGCCCGATCTCCCCGCGCTGCCGGAGGGGCACCCCCCTGTCGGGCCGAGGGTGAAGCCGCAGCAGAAGGCGGAGCCGGCCTATGCCCCTGAGGACAACAGGCGACTCGAGGAGCTGATCGCGAAGGGCGAGGCCGTCGAGCTGTGAGCCAGCTTTGCCTGTGGAACACCGCGACCCGGCAGAAGGAAGTCTTCGCGCCGAGGCCCGGCAGGCCCATCACCCTCTATGTCTGCGGCCCCACCGTCTACGGCCGGGCCCATATCGGCAACGCACGCGCGGCCGTCGTGTTCGATCTGCTGTTCCGCCTGCTCCGCCATCTCCATGGCGAGACCCGCGTGAAATATGCCCGGAACTTCACCGACATCGACGACAAGATCATGGCGAGGGCGGTCGCCGAAAATGTGACACCCGCAGTCATCGCCACGCGCTACGAGGCCGCCTACCGCGACGACATGGCCGCACTCGGCTGTCTGGAACCGACCTTCACGCCGCGCGCGACCGAGCATATCGAAGGCCCCCACGGCATGATCGCCATGATCGCGGCGCTGGTGGCGCGGGGCGTGGCCTATGAGGCCGAAGGCCATGTTCTGTTCGAGGTGGCGAAGTTCGACCGTTACGGCAGCCTGTCGCACCGGCCGATGGACGAGATGGTGGCGGGCGCCCGGGTCGAGGTTGCGCCCTACAAGCGCGGGCCCGCCGACTTCGTGCTCTGGAAGCCCTCCACCCCCGATCAGCCCGGCTGGGACAGCCCGTGGGGACGGGGCCGGCCAGGCTGGCACATCGAATGTTCGGCGATGATCCGCAGCGTTCTCGACGAGGAGACCATCGACATCCACGGCGGCGGGCTCGATCTCATCTTCCCCCACCACGAGAATGAGCAGGCGCAGAGCTGCTGCGCCCATGATGGCGCGCCGCTGGCGCGGATCTGGATGCACAACGGCTTCCTCCAGATGGGGGAGACCAAGATGTCGAAGTCGCTCGGCAACATCGTGACGCCGCGCGAGCTGCTCGACGCCGGCTGGCCGGGCGAGGCGATCCGCCTTGCCCTGCTTTGCGCCCACTACCGCCAGCCGCTCAGCTGGAGCGACCGGCTGCTCGAGCAGGCAAGGGCGCAGCTCGACCGGCTCTACCGCGCCGGCGGCAGCCGGTCCGGCCTGCCCGGGAGCCTTCTCGATGATCTCAACACGCCCGAAGCGCTCGCCGGGCTTCCGGCTGGGGGCGATGTTCTCGGCCTTCTCGGTGCGGCCGACTGGTTCACTGCCGGAGTCGAGGCCGGGACGATCGCGGACGATCTTGTCCGCTACCGCGAGGCGCGGGCAGCAAGGGACTGGGCCCGGGCCGATGCCATCCGCGATGCCCTCATGGCCCAGGGGATCCAGCTGGAGGTTGCGAAGGACGGGAGCGTGACCTGGAGGAAGCTGTAACGAGGGCCTGAGGCCGTCCGCGCTCCCACCGAAGTCTCCGGCGGAGTATCGGCCCGCTGGCGCGACAGGACCAGATGCCGGGGTGCGGGGGACGGCTCGTCTCCCGCTTTCCTTTTCTCCGGTGGCACCCTTATATGCGCGGGATGGATGCGCCCCTCTACAACGCCCGGATCCTGCGGCTCGCCGCCTCCATTCCCCATCTGGGCGCACTCGAGGGCGCCGAGGTGCGGGTCCGGAAGGTCTCCCCCATCTGCGGCAGCCGCGTGACCGTCATGCTCGACCTCGACCCCGACGGTCGGGTGGCGCGCTTCGGGCAGGAGGTGCGCGCCTGCGCGCTCGGCCAGGCCGCCGCAGCCATATTGGGTGAGGGGGTCATCGGCGCCGACCCGGCGTCGCTGCGGGAGGCCCACGCTGCACTCGAGGCCTATCTCAAGCAGGCCGAGCCGCTGCCCGAGGCCGTGCTGGCACGTTTTCCCGAGCTTCCGCTGTTCGAGCCGGCGCGGCCGCATCTGGCGCGCCATGGCTCGATCTGCCTTGCCTTCGATGCAGCGGCAACGGCGGCTGAACAGGCCCGACAGGCCCGACAGGCAGCCTGAGCAATGGCCGGGCCGGCGAACACCGAGGTTCTCCGGGAAGCGGTCATCTACCTCACCGCAGCCGCCGTGGTGGTGCCGCTGGCCACCCGGCTGAAGCTCGGCTCGGTCCTTGGCTACCTGGGGGCCGGGGCGCTCATCGGGCCGATGGCGCTCGGGCTCATCCAGACTCCGCAGACGGTCTCGGGCCTGGCCGAGTTCGGGATCGTGCTCCTGCTGTTCGTCATCGGGCTCGAGCTTCGCCCGGCGCGGCTGTGGGCGCTCAAGCGGGACATCTTCGGGCTCGGCACGCTGCAGGTGCTGATGTGCGGCGTGGCGCTCTGGGGGGCATTCGTCGCGACCACCGCCTTCACCTGGCAGGCCGCGCTGGTGCTGGGGCTCTCGCTGTCGCTCTCATCGACCGCGCTCGTGGTGCAGCTGCTGAGGGAGCGGGGCGAGCTCGGCACGCCGGTGGGCGAGCGCGCCTTCTCGATCCTCCTTCTGCAGGAT
>CALLWN010000197.1 GCA_938016505.1 uncultured Sphingomonadaceae bacterium | reverse complement strand
CCCCGCAACCGGCCTCGCCGCAACGCTCGCCGGCGACGCGACTTGCGATCGCGATGGTGGCTTCATCGGCGAGGCGGGCGGCGGCGGTGGCGAGCAGCCGGGACGCGACCGGGGGGACGAGGGCGAGGAGGAGGGCGAGGCCGGCGAGGGCTGCGGCGGCGGGGCGGAAGCCGGGAGCCTGCCAGAAGGGACGCTTCGGCGCGAAGCGGCCCTGGCGGAGGTCGAGGCCGGGGTCGTCGAGGCCGGGGCCGTCGAGCGCGAGTGCGGCGAGATCGGGTGCGGTGGCGGCGCCGGGGACGACGGCCTCGGCCAGCGCGGGATCGAGGGTGGCGGCGACGTCCCCGGTGCGGACGAGGATTTGGGTGCCGAGGCGGGCGGTGGTGGTGCCACCGGGTGCTGGCGGCGGCAGGGCCAGGGCTGCCGGGACGAGCCGGTCTGGCGAAGGGGTGCTGGCGAGCGCGGCCTCGACTGCGGCCGGGTCGGCGATGGCGAGCCAGGCCTCGCCATCGGGCGCGACCGGGCCGAGTGCGATGTGGGTGGCCTCGGGCGGGGTGGCGGCGAGCCCGGCGGCGAGCGCCTCGGCCTCGCGCTGGCGGGCGCGCGGTGCGGTTTCGGCGAGGCGGACCCGGTGGAGGACAACGCCCTCGGCGAGGAGGGCGGTCAGGGGGCCGTCGCTTTTCGTGCCGAGGGGGACCGGGCCTTCCGGGGTGAGGAGGAGGGTCGTCATGCGGCGGGCTCGCGGCGCTCTGGCGGCAGCCAGTCGGCGCGGGCGACCCGCGCCGGCGTTGCAGCGGAATCGAGGAGGAGGCGGCGTTCGATGCGGAAGGCGGGCGTTTCGACCGTCACGCTGGCGGTGTACCAGCGGCTGGTGGTGCCGGCCAGCCTCGCGGTGCTGTCGGCGGGGTCGTTGGTCTCGCCCTCGCGGCCCCAGAAGTCGGACATGGAGCGCCAGCCGCCCTCGGGGCGGTTGCCCAGCGCCTGGACGGCCCGCTCGCGCGGGAGGCCGAGGGCGAGGAGGAGGGGGAGATCCTCCTGGGTCAGGGCGTTCACGTTGAACGGGGCGGGCTCCATGGTGGGGAGCGTGCAGAGGTGGCGGCGGACGCGGGCGAAGGCCTCGGGCGGGAGGGCGACGCGTGCCTGCCATTCGCTGGGGTCGGCAAGCAGGATTCCGCGGCCGCCGAGGGCGGCGCGGCTTGCGGCTGCGACCCGGGCGGCCTCGACCGGGCCGAGGCCGGAGCCGGAGAGGAGGGTGGCGAGCGACTTTGCGGCGCCGTCGGCGACTGCGCTTGCCGCGAGCGTGTTGAGGTTGAAGCAGGCGCCGGCGTCGGCGAAGCGGACGGTGACCTGACGGCCGGCGAGGGTGAAGGCGATGGGCCGGGCAATCGCGGTCATGTCGCGGCCGGCGCTGGCCCGGACACGGGCGAGGAGGGACTGGGCGACGGCGGTTGCCGCGGCGGCGGCGAACTGGGCGTCGGCGAGTTCGGCGGACTCGCGCGCGGTGGCGGTTGCAGCGCGCAGGCGGTTGAGGCCGATGGTGGCGAGCCCGGAGAGGAGGGCGAGCATGACGAGGACGGCCATGAGCGCGGCCCCGCGCTCGGATGAACTGGGCGCGGCCCCGCGCTCGGATGAACTGGGCGCGGCCCCGCGCTCGGATGAACTGGGCGCGGCCCCGCGCGCCCGGGGGTTGGGCGCTGCTCCGCGCGCGCGGCGGACGTGGCGGGACTGGGGCGCGGCTGCCATCATGCCGCGACCAGGAACAGGAGGGTGACGGGGGGCCGGCCTTCGGGGACAAGGGTGACTTCGACCGCGCGCGGCAGGGCCTGGGGTTCGCGCGGTTCCCAGCGGTCGGTGAAGCCTTGCCCGGAATCGGCGCGCAGCCGGACCTCGCGGATGCCGGTGAGCATGACGGTGGGGGGGGAGGGTGCGGCGCCATCGACGGCCGGCCAGGACTGGCGGAGCAGGCGGGTGCCATCGTGGCCCCAGGCGATCTTCTGGACCTGCGGGCTGACGCCGGTGACGCCGTGGCGGACGAGGACGAAGCCCGAGGGGGTGAGGGTGAAGGCCTGGAGGCGCTCTCCCGACTGGCCGAGGCTGACGCGCGGGACGGCCTGGCCGAGATCGGAGGCGAGGAGGGCGCGGGTGCGCTCGAGGCCCTGGAGCGCGCCGAGCGCGGTTTCGGTGCGGGCGAAGGCCTGGACGGCCGAGCCGGTCAAGAGCGTTGCGACGGTGGCGACGACGGCGAGGAGGAGGAAGGCGACGAGCACCTCGACGAGCGTGAACCCTTCGCTGCCCTGGGCGCGGTGGCGAAGGCCCGGTGCGGTCGGCCCGCGCGCGGTGACGGGGGTTGTCATCGCGGGCGGACGATCTGGCGGCCGGCGAGCGGCGCGCCGCCGCTGGCTGCCGACACGCGGATGTCGATGGTGGCGAGGTCGGGGAAGGTGTCTGGCGCGGGCGAGGGGCCGGTGGTGGCTTCCCAGCGGAACGGGATGCCGCCGTTGACGGATTCGCCCGCCGTGGTGCCGGCCGGCGCGGCGGGGGCGAGGAGGAGGCGGATGGCCTGGTTGTCGGCCTCGATCCGGGCGAGGGTGGTGGCCGTGAGCGCGGTCGAGCCGCGGAGCTGGAGGCTCTGCAGGTCGACGAGGGCGAGGCCGACGAGGGCGACGAGGCTGAGCGCGACCAGCACCTCGACGAGGGTGAACCCTTCCGCGCCGCGCTTGCGGCGGGGAAGGCTCGGCGAGGACAGCCCGTGCGTGCCGGCGGTGCCGGGGGCGGGCCGGGGGCTGTTACCAGTTTCCGATGTCGGCGGCATCGCCGTCTCCGCCCTCGACGCCGTCTGCGCCCCAGGTCCACAGGTCGAAGGGGCGGCCGTCGCGGCCGGGCTGGGCGTAGTTGTAGGGGCGGCCCCAGGGGTCTTCGGGCAGGCGCTTCAGGGGTGCGCCGACTGCGGTCGGCCGGGTGAGGATGGCGAGGCCCTCGCCCGGGTCGGGGTAGCGGCCGGTCTCGAGCCGGTACAGCTCGAGACCCTGCTCGATGAGGGCGATGTCGGCCTTGGCCTTCTGGATGCGGGCGGTGTTCTGGGCCGGGAGGACGTTGACGACGACGACGGTCGCAAGGAGGCCGATGATGGCCAGCACCACGAGGAGTTCGACGAGGGTGAACCCTTCGCTGCCGCGCGCGCGGCGGCGAAGGCTCGGCGAGGCCGATGGATGTTTGCGGCGGGTGCGGGTGGGGGTTGGGGGCATCAGCTGGCTCCGATGGCCTGGCCGGCAAGCGCGTTCAGGCGGAGGATGGGGAGGAGGACGGCGAGGATGATGAGCCCGACGACCCCGCCGAGGATGACGATGATGAGGGGCTCGAGGAGCGAGAGGAGGACCCGGCTCCGGTCGGAGAGGTGGCGGTCGAGCGCGGCGGCAGCGCCGTCGAGCAGGGGGGCGAGCCGGCCCGAGGCCTCGCCCGAGCGGGCGAGGCTGAGGAGGAGCGCGGGCGCGCGGGGCAGGAGCGCAAGCGCGGCGGCGAAGCTGGCCCCGGTGCGGACCCGGCGGGCGATGCTGTGGACCGCCTCCTGCCAGGGCCTGGTGGTCATGGCAGGCGCGACGAGCTGGAGCGCCTCGGCGACCGGAAGGCCGGCGGCGAGCATCACTCCGAGCAGGCGGGCGAAGCGGACGGCCTCGGAGGCGGCGACGAAGCGGCCGATGACGGGGGTGGCGATGAGGGCGGCATCGAGCCGGGCGCGGCTGGCCTCGCCGCGGCGGGCGACGACGACCGAGAGGAGGCCGGCGAGGATGAGGAGCCCGACCGCCCAGCCCCAGCGGGTGAGGAAGCCCGACACGGCGAGGACGATCCGGGTGATGGTGGGGAGCTCGGCGCCGGCCT
>CALLWN010000196.1 GCA_938016505.1 uncultured Sphingomonadaceae bacterium | reverse complement strand
GGGCGTCAGGCGCCACCTGAGCTCAGGGTTGCGGCGCCAGGTTCCAGTCCCGGAGCAGGGCGCATCGACCAGCACGAGGTCGGCGTTCCCCATCACGTCCGACAGCTGCCCGGCTTCGTGGCCGGGATCGAGCAGCCGGGTCTGGATCATGCCGGCTGCGCCCGCGCGCCGCGCCCGCGGCATCAGCGCGGCAAGCCGGGCCCGGTCGGTGTCGGCTGCAAGGATCTGGCCCTCACCCCCCATTGCGGCGGCAAGCGCGAGACTCTTGCCACCGGCCCCGGCGCAAAGATCCACAACCTGCATCCCCGCGCGCGGCTTGGCCACGGCTACCACGGCCTGGCTGCCCGCATCCTGGACCGCAACGGTGCCAGACAGCAACAGAGGATGCCGTTCGATCGACGTGCCAGCGGGCAGGCGCAACGCGTCGGGAAGCTGCAGGCCGGCAATGCGCACCGGCTCGGAAGGGCAGGGGAGGGCGGCTGCAACTGTCCCAGCCGTCAATCCGGCGAGCCGGTTGACCCTGAGGTCGAGCGGGGCCCGCCCTGCGAGCGCGGCGAGTGCGTGTGGCAAGTCGGCGCCGAAGCGCGCATGGAGCAGGGGCATGAGCCACGCCGGCGCCGCTGAGGCCGGGGCGCGCGGCTCGTCGGCACCAACTGGCATGGGCGCATGCATTGAACCGTCGAAGCCTGCAAGCCGGGCAGGTGCCGAAGCTTCGAGATACCCCAGAAGCGCTGCCCGGCCACTTTCCGGGCGCTCGGCGCTGTGACGGATCGCGGCCCAGGCGAGGTCACGGATCGCGGCGCGATCCTTTGCGCCAATGTAGCGCCGCGCCCGGAAATATTGCTGAAGGATTGCGTCTGCCGCAGCGCCGCCGTCGCGCGCGGCCGCAATCACGGCATCGAGGATCTCGATTGCGGCCGGCAGTCGTGCGGGCTCCCGCATCCTGGCTTCCTGGTCTCGACGTCCCGCAGGGGATCAGCGGGTGGGATAGTTTGGTGCCTCGCGGGTGATCGCGACATCGTGGACATGGCTCTCGCGCAGACCGGCATTGGTGATGCGGATGAAGCGGGCCCGCGTGCGCAGCTCCTCGAGGGTCGCAGCGCCGGTGTAGCCCATCGCCGCCTTGAGACCGCCGACAAGCTGGTGGAGCACGTCCCTTGCCGGCCCCTTGTAGGGCACCTGGCCCTCGATTCCCTCCGGAACGAGCTTGAGCTGGTCCTTGATGTCCTGCTGGAAATAGCGGTCGGCCGAGCCACGGGCCATGGCTCCGACCGAGCCCATGCCGCGATAGCTCTTGAAGGCACGGCCCTGGTAGAGGAACGTCTCCCCTGGTGCCTCTTCGGTGCCGGCGAGCAGCGAGCCGACCATCACCGTTGCAGCGCCCGCCGCAACCGCCTTGGCGATATCACCCGAGGTGCGGATCCCACCGTCGGCGATGATGGGAATGCCCGCCTTTGCAGCTTCCTCGGCACAGTCGATGATGGCGGTCAGCTGGGGTACGCCGACCCCCGCCACCACCCGCGTGGTGCAGATGCTTCCCGGGCCGATCCCCACCTTGATCGCGTCGGCGCCGGCATCGATCAGCGCCCGGGTCGCCTCGGCGGTGGCAACATTGCCGGCCACCACCTGCACCGCGTTCGAGCGCGCCTTGATGCGGCGGACCGCCTCGGCGACCTGGCGGGAGTGGCCGTGGGCGGTGTCGACCACAAGAAGGTCGCATTCGGCGTCGACGAGCGCCATCGAACGCTCATGCCCCGCCTCGCCGACGGTCGTCGCGGCCGCGACCCGGAGCCTTCCGGTCTCGTCCTTGGTGGCGTCCGGGTAGGTGACGGCCTTTTCCATGTCCTTGACGGTGATAAGGCCGATCAGCCGGTCCTCGTCGTCGACCACGAGCAGCTTTTCGATCCGGCGCTGGTGGAGGATTCGCCTCGCCTCCTCCTGGGTGACCCCGGCCTTGACCGTCGCAAGGTTCTGAGAGGTCATCAGTTCGGCGACCGACTGGTTCAGGTTCTCGGCGAACCGGACATCGCGATTGGTGAGGATCCCGACCAGTCGCCCCGGCACCCCCGGCGGCGCCGGCTCCACAATCGGAATGCCGGAAATCCCGTGGGTCCGCATCAGGTGAAGCGCCTCGCCGAGTGTCTGCGCTGCCGTCATGGTGATCGGGTTCACCACCATGCCGGATTCGAAGCGCTTGACTTGGCGGACCGCCTCGACCTGCTCGGCGATCGAGAGGTTCCGGTGCAGCACGCCGAGCCCGCCGGCCTGCGCCATGACGATCGCCATGCGGCCCTCCGTCACCGTGTCCATCGCAGCAGAGAGAAGCGGGATCGCAAGCTGGATCAGCCGGGTGATCCGGGTCGCCGTCACGGCCTCCGAAGGGAGAACGGCTGACTCCGCCGGCACCAGCAGGACATCGTCGAAGGTGAGGCCGAGGCGGATCGGCGCGGTGTCTGCCATGCTCTTGGTCGATCAGCTGCGCTGGCTCGACCAGATCTGCCAGTAACGGGCAAGCTGGACCCGGGGCGCGCCCTTGACCGCCGCGAATGCAGCTTCTGCACCGGCCTTGTCGCCCTTCCGGGCGAGTGCGATCCCGATCCGCGTGTTGACCGTGTCCGCATCGACCCCGCCCTTCTCGAGCGCAAGCCGGTACATTTCGACCGCCTTGTCATACTGGCTGTAGCCCAGGAAGGCGTCACCCGTCCCGAGCGCTGCCCGCCCATTCTTCGCTGCCCGCGATTCCTTCTCTGCCGCCGGAAGCCCCGCCTTGTCAGCCGCGACCCGGCTCGTTGCTGCCGTGTTCAGCTCGCGCACAACCGGCTTCGACAGGTTCAGTGCGCCTGCCGCCACTCCTTCATCGATGACGGCCTTGGCTTCCCCGGGGAGACCGCGCATCGTCGCGGTTTCGGCAAACTCGAAATAGTCGCGCTCGCCGGCGAGCGCGGACGCTGCGCGCGCCAGCCGCAGCGCGTCGAGGTTCGCCTGGTCGTCGAGACGCGACGTTTCCCGGAAGATGACGAGCACGTCGCGCCAGTTGGTGGCGTTCGGATAGGCCTTGACGAGTGCTTCGCTGGTCGAGGCTGTTTCGGCCGGAAGATTGGCATCATAGGCGATGGCGAGCGCGCGGCGGTACCAGGTTTCGTCGGCCTTGCCACCCGAGACCCGCTCCTTGGTCGCGATCGCCTGCTGCAGTGTTGCGATCGCCCGCCTGTTGTCATTGGCGCGCCGGTGCAGCTCTGCGGTTTCCGCCATGACCTCGGCGTCGTCGGGGTTCACGGCGAGGTAGCGCTCGAACTGCTGCGCCGCCTTGGCGGTGTCATTGCGCTGGAGCGCGAGGCTGCCGAGGTTGCGGATGAACTTGCCCTGGTCTTCCTGGGGAACCCGGCCCGAGGCAAGCGCCTGCTCGATCCCGGCCTCGATCAGGGCGTTGTCCTGGGTGCCAAGGCCGGAATTGATGCGCAGCATCCCGATCATGTAGCTGTCATCGGCATTCTTGGTCGGGATGGCATCGGCCTGCGTCAGCAGACCGATTGCAGTGGAATGGTCGTTGGCCTGCTGGGCTTCCTGCGCCTTGGCAAGAAGGGCCTGCACTTCCTTGGTGAACTTGAACTTGGGCGCCGAGGCCGAGGCCTTGGGCTGACGTTGTGCCGCAGCCGGCTCAAGCGCGACACCCGCCCCTGCCACGAGCATCAGGACTGCTGCGGCCCGGCCCATCCAACGTTTCATGCTGCCGTCTCCCGAGATTCGTGACCCGCTCCGGGGCAATCACAGCGGCGCCCTTTCCACCGTGGCCTGCGCCCGTCAAGCGGGCGGGGGTCAGGTCGCAAGCCCGGGCGGGTCGAGCCGTTCGGCCGCGGCGAACTCGAGCAGAAAGTCGAGGCATTGTCGCGCAAGTGCCGGGTCGTTTGCGTCTGCCCAGCCGTGCAGCGCCTCGAGGCCGGCAAGCAGGCGATCGAGCTGGGCGTCGTCGGGCATGGTCTCGACTTCGGCCAGCAGCGCGGCGAGATCGGCCTTGAGCGCCACGTCGCCGGGGTCGGCTGCGCCGAGCAGCTCGACGAGGCGAGCCCGGGACAGGGCGCGCCGCTCGGCGAAGCTTGCGATATCGCTGGCCGCAAGCAGAAGGATGGCAGCGATCGTGCCTGCCGTCTTGCCCGCATAGCTTTCGCCCAGCGCCGGCACGACCAGCAAGGTCTGGCCGAGCGCGAGATTGCGCAGAAGATCCCCGGGTGCGATTGTCATGCGAGCGCGTGCAGCATCGCTGCCACCTGATGGTTGTGGAACCGGTAGGGGTAATAGGCAGAGAAGGCGAGAACCGGATCGACCGCGCGAAGGCTTGCCACCTCAAACCCGCTGGTCAGCCAGATGACAAGCCCCTGGAACCCGGCGAACAGGCGCCACCACGTCCAGCTTGCGCGATCGAAGCGACGGCCCGACGCCGCCTCCCATATGGCGATCGCCGGCTCCAGCGGGAGCAGGGCGCCAATGCGGCCCGCCTCCTCGGGTCCGCGCTCGCCATGGCTCCACAGCGGGTCGGCAGCCCAGGCCAAGTCTTCCATCGGGTCGCCGACATGGGCCATTTCCCAGTCGAGGATCGCAACGAGCTTGCCATCCTCTCCGAAAAGAAAATTGCCTGATCGAAAATCGCCGTGGACCAGCGCTGCAGGACCAGGGCTCGCCGGGCAGTGGGCGCGCAGCCACCGCAACGCTGCCCGCGCAATCGGTTGCGGGCCGAGCGCGTGGGCCTCGAGTTCGCTGGCCCAATGCTCGAGCCGCGCCCGCGGGTCATGCAAGGGCAGGAGCCTCCGGTCCGCGTCAGACACCGGTACGGCATGGAGCAGGCCAATGGCGCGGAACAGGCTTTCGCCCAGCCGTCTCGCGTGCATGCCATAGGGGTCTGCCTCGAACAGGCCGGCAGCCCGCCCTCCGTCCACGCACGCCATGATGAAGCCGGGCGTGCCGAGCCGTTCGCCATCACGGTCGAGAATGAGGGGCTCTGGAACCGGCAGGCCGGCCGCAAAGGCGCGCCCGAGGGCGTGGAATTCGGCCGACCGCGAGGTCCTGATGAGGCTCGAGACCGGGTCGCGCCGCATGACCAGCCACTGGCTGCGGCGTGCGCCCTCGGCGCAGAAGCGCCAGGTCTCGCGCGCGGCGCCGCCATGAAAGCGGAACAGGTTGCGAACCCGGACATCATCGTCCCACGCCGCCGAAAGCAGCGCAGACAGCCGCCCCTCGAGGCCCTCGACACCGTCAAGCAACGTCGAAAAGCCCGACAAGACCCGTCGGCCGATGAGGCCCGATCATGAGTTGCTCGAGAACACCGCGTCCGGCCACGGGTGGTCGCCGGCCCACCCGAAGCTCGGCGGACACCAGCGCCTGGACATGGGCATTGACCGGCGCCGCGGGATCAACCGACGCAGTTTCCACCCGCTCGGAGCCAACCGAAAGTTCGCCCAGATTGAAGCCGTGGCCTCGGGTCGGGTGGCCGTAGCCCAGCCCGGTCATCTGGAACCAGGTCTCGGGCACGACGGTCGCCTCGAGCGCGGTCCCGTCCGGCAGCGTTGCGCTGAGCGTGCAGGCGGCGGCGCGGCGCGTGCCTGGTGCGAGCGCAAGCGCGAAGCGCGGATCACACAGGGGGGTTTCCAAGCCGGTGGCGTGCTCCACCAGCACCGCCGAGCGGTTCCAGGGCCGCCCCTCGGCATCCTCGTTGGTGTGGGCGAAGACCGAAAGCCCGTCGAACACAAGCGGCGCCCACAGCCAGAAGAACTGCGGTGGAGCCGGAGGCGCCGGAGGCTGCGGATCGGCCGCCCCGATCGGCCGCACGCCCCAGCTGCGGTCGCGCGTGCCGAGCAGGCCGGACGCCTCGAGGACCATGCCATCCAGCGAAAGGCTGCCCTCCCAGCGCACATTCTGGGTCATCCGGGTCACATCCATCAACGTGCGCGCGCCGATGCGCCGGACGAAGCGCGGCTCCTCGATCGGCGGGTGGAGGCCCGTTGCGATGACATCTGCGGCGAGTGCGTCGGTCATCTCGACCCGCACCCGCAGGCGCCTGAGTGGCTCGAGCACCTCGACGGCGATCGGCCCGACCGATGTTGCCATCCGCTCATGATGCATCACCCGAGATGCGAACACCGACCGCTGGGTCCCATTGGCAAGCACACTGAACGCGGCATCCATGATGTTGAGATGGGGGTAGACCCCGAGCGCAGCTGCGAAGAACAGCCTGCCATCATGGCTCTGGCCGTTGAAGAAGTAGCGATCGTAGAAGTTGCGGTCCGTCCCGGCGAACGCAATTGGCTCGCTGCGCTGGTGCAGCGGATAATCGTCCCCAGCCGTCAGCACGGCCCAAGCT
The DNA here is from genome assembly GCA_938016505.1 of uncultured Sphingomonadaceae bacterium. GTDB lineage: Bacteria > Pseudomonadota > Alphaproteobacteria > Sphingomonadales > Sphingomonadaceae > Thermaurantiacus. The sequence continues at coordinate 1,325 of CALLWN010000196.1, read as the reverse complement.
CCCATCGAGACCTCACGCGGCCCTCCCCCGCCAAATCCGACCCCGGCGTGACCCTGTCTCGCTCATTAGGCTGAGCAGGCCGAAACCTTCAAGCCCTGCCGGGCCGAGGGGCGCCATGTCCCGGTGCAGCTTGTGACCGTTCCGGCCAGCGCCTATGGCCGGATGCATGATCGCCGAGCCGTCGTCACCCGCGCCCGAAGCGCAGTCTCCACTGCGCCGGCGGCGCTCGGCTGCGCGCCTTCGGGCGGTGCAGGCGCTTTACCAGTGGGCGATGGCCGGCACGCCGGTCGAGCGGCTGGTCGCGGAGTTCCATGACCATCGGCTCCCGGGCGATGATGATGCCGATGACGATGCCATTGCGCCGGCCGAGGCCTCCTTCTTCGATGATGTCGTCCGCGGGGTGCTGGCGCGCCAGGCCGAGCTCGACGGTCTGGTTGCGCGCCATCTTGCTCCCGGCTGGACCCTTGCCCGCCTCGACCCGCTGCTCCTCCAGCTGTTGCGTGCCGGTGCCTACGAGCTTGTCGCCAGGCCCGATGTTCCGCTCGCGGCGGTGATCACGGCCTACGTCGATATCGCCCAGGCATTCTATCCCCGCCCAGAAGCAGGGTTCGTGAATGCCCTGCTCGACCGGCTGGGCCACGAGGTCAGGGCCTGCCCGACGCGCGGGGCGAGCTGACGGGGTGGCTGTCGGAAGCGTCGAGGAGGAGGTGCTCGCGGCGCTCCGGGCGGAAAAGGCGGCACCGGCCGGCCGGGGCTTCGCCGACGATGCCGCAGTCATCTCCTGGCCGCTTGGGCTCGATGTCGTGGCGACCCACGACATGATGGCAGAAGGCGTGCACTTCACGCCCGAGTGCCCGCCAGCGGACATCGGCTGGAAGCTGGTGGCGGTCAATCTCTCTGACCTCGCTGCCATGGGATCAAGGCCATCTGTCGTCCTGCTCGGCGCCGGGATCGCTTCGGAACGTGACGCAGCCTGGGCGACGGCGCTTCTCGCCGGTGTCCGCCAGGCCCTTGAACGGTTCGGCGGCGCGCTGGTGGGGGGCGATACCATCCGCAGCGGTCCGGCAACCGTGCTGGCCTTGACTGCGCTCGGCACGGTCCCGGCGGGTGCCGCGCTTGGCCGGTGTGGCGCGCAGCCGGGTGATGACCTCTGGGTGTCGGGCACGATCGGGGATGCCGGCCTCGGGCTCGAAGTCGCGCTCGGCCGGCGCGCCAATGACGGCTTCCTCCTCGGGCGCTATCGGCGGCCGACACCGCGACTGGCCCTCGGGTGCGCATTGAGGGGTGTGGCAAGCGCCTGCATGGATGTGTCCGACGGCCTGCTG
>CALLWN010000195.1 GCA_938016505.1 uncultured Sphingomonadaceae bacterium | reverse complement strand
ACGACCGAAACGGTCATACACCGCCTGCTGGCGCCGGGCGGTCTCGCGCTGCACCAGGACGTCGATCTGCTGTTCCGTGGCCGCGAGGCGTGGGAGGAGGCCGAGCGTGCCTACGACCTTCGCTACAACAATGAGCCCTTTTGGCTGGACTATGCGACGTCGGACTTCGCTGCCGAGCTTGCCGAGGCAGGCTTCGACCCTGCCGAAGTGTGGGAAGGCCGGATCCGCAAGACGGCCGGGCCGGGCTGCTGGTATCTTTTCGCCGCGCGCAAGACCGCCGCGCCGGCGGCAGCCGTCGATGAGGCTGCGGGCGAGGGGTTGCGCGCCGTGGCCGCCTGAGACCCGGGCGGCAGCAGACGGATCGTCTCGTAGACGGGCACGCGGTTGGCGATCTCGACCGGGCCCGCGACCCGCGGCGCAATGCCGACGAGATCGACCTGCTCGACGAGGAAAAGCGCCGGCCAGCTCTCCCGCGACCGGCGGGCGAGCGCGAACAGCAACGCCTCGCGCCGGCGCGGATCGGTCTCGGCGCCTGCCGCCTCGAGAAGCGGCACCGCGGACCTGTCGCAGAAGAAGGGCGACGGCCGCCGCAGGCAGGAGAATATCTCCATCGGCCGCTGCACGTCATTGGCAGGGGCCGCGTTCCATGACAGGCCGAAGGCGTCGCTGGTCCACTCGCCCTTGAGGAACCGTCGCAGGAATACCGGGAAGGGGATTGCGGTCAGCTCGAGCCGCACCCCGACTTTGGCGAGATCGGCGGCCGCTGCCTGGTAGATGAGGCTGTCGGCCGGGAGCGAACCGGTGATGACCTCGGCTTTCAGCGCGAGGCCGCTGCCATGGCCGGAGGCAGCCAGGAGCGCGCGGGCGCGCTCCGGATCATAGGGGATGGGCGGGAGGTGCGGGTCGTGGCCGACCGTGCCTCGAGCCGCCGGCTGGCTTGCAGGCAGGGCGAGACCATCAAGGAGGCTGCGCGCGATCCTGTCGCGGTCGATGGCAAGGTTGAGCGCTTCGCGCACGCGCGGGTCGGCAAGCGGGCTGTCCCGGCCCTCGACCGGGAATGCGAGCGACATCACCTGCATCGAAGGCGCGTGGAGGATGCGCACGCCAGCCTGTTCGAGCCGGGTCCGGTCATCGAGGCCGATCCGGGCGAGGTCGACATCGCCCGACATGAGCGCCTGCTGGCGCACTGCCTCGTCCACCACCTCGACGAGGCGCAGCCGCGGCGTTGCCGGCCGGCGCCAGCCATGGGGGTTGGCGGCGAGCCGGATCTGGCGGCGCCGCTCGTCGATCTCAACCACCCGGTAGGGCCCGGTGCCGGATGGCGCGCGGGCGAAGCCCTCGGGGCCGAGACGGGCCCATGCGCCGGGAGCGGGGATGAGGATCGAGACCAGCCGCTGCGGCAGGATTGCGCTCGGCCGGCGCATCACGATGCGCACCCGGTCGGGGGCGAGGATCTCGACCTCGGAAATGTCGCGGAACCGCCCGCCGATCAGCGAGGCTTGCCCCTCCGGGCTCTGGAGCCAGGCGAAGGCGGCCGCGACTGCAGCGGCATCGAACGGCTCGCCATTCGAGAACCGCACCCCCGGCCGCAGCCGGAACTCCCATGCCCTTCCGTCGGCCGTCTGCCAGTCGAGGGCGAGCGCCGGGACCACGCGCCCGGCAGGGTCGAGGGCGGTGAGGCCGTCGAAGATGGCAGCCCAGGTTGCGATGGAGGGCATGCCCTCGGCGCGGAACGGATCGCCGAGCGAGGGCGGGAGCGACGGCAGGGCGACCCGGAGCTCGTCGGGCGGGGGCGGCGCGCGGCCGCAGGCCGACGCGAGGAGCGCAAGCACCGCAACGAGCAGGCAGGCGGGGTGGAGGCGGCGCACACTCATGCGCTGGCCTCCAGCGCGTCGAAGGGGTCCAGACGGGCGGCGCAAAGCTCGCGCGTCTTCGGGTGGACGGGCGCGCGCGCCAGCGCCATCGCTGGGCCCGATTCAACGATTTGGCCTTCGTCAAGAACGGCGATCCGGTCCGCCATGTGGGCCATGAGGGCGAGGTCGTGCGAGACGATGAGGAAGGCGGTGCCGGTGCGGTCGCGGATGGCGAGCAGCAGCTCGGCCACCTGGGCCTTGACCGAGACGTCGAGCGCGGACATCGGCTCGTCGGCGAGGATGAGTCGCGGCGAGAGGGCGAGGGCCCGTGCGATTGCCACACGCTGGCGCTGCCCGCCAGAAAGGCTGCCCGGCCGGGCGCCCGGGTCGACATGACCAAGCCCGACCAGCGAGAGGAGCTCGCGGGCCCGGCCGGCTGCGGCGGCCGGCGTCATGCCGTGGGCGCGCATCGGCTCGACCAGGGTTTCGAGCAGGCTGAGCCGGGGGCTGAGCGAACCGCCAGCGTTCTGGAACACTGGCTGGACCTCGCGCCACAGCCGCCGCCGCAGCGCTCCCCGGGCGCGGGTGGACTCGGTGCCGGCGATCTCGATCCGCCCTGCAGCAACAGGAACGAGCCCAAGGACGGCGCGCAGAAGCGTGCTCTTGCCCGAGCCGGATTCGCCGACGAGAGCGACGACCTCGCCGGCGCCCACCTCGAGGCTGACGGACTTGAGGGCGATCGCCCGCCCGAACCGAACCGACACCCGCTCGAGGCCAAGGACGGGAAGGCCGGTCATGCGGCACCCGCCGGCGCGTCGGCAAGCGGATAGTGGCAGGCGAGCGCGCGCCCAGGCCCCAGCGGGCGCAACGGCGGCGGCCGGTCGCACGCCGGGCTGCGGCGCGCGCAGCGCGGGGCAAAGCTGCAGCCCGGTGGACGCTCGGCAGGCGC
>CALLWN010000194.1 GCA_938016505.1 uncultured Sphingomonadaceae bacterium | reverse complement strand
CCGGGGTGGTCGTGTCGCGGACGGCTTCAACATGCTCGTACGCGCCGAGTAGGGCGCCGTGGGGCGTCCCGGTCAGCCCCCTTCGCACACGTAGGCTTTGGCGTCGGCGCAGGGACTGTCATTCCAGGTCGCGTCGGTGCGGAGCTCGGCGCAGTCCTCGCCCGGTTGGGCGACATGTTCCCACCCTGCCGGTTCTGCAGCCAGCAGCTTGCGCATGGCCGCCAGCGGCACCAGTGCCTGCAGGACATCGGTCCGGGCGGTGACCGACAGTGTTCGCGCGCGGCCGAGGAGCGGGCGCTGACCGGCCCAGAAGCCGGGCCTCGCAAGGTGCAGCGCCCGCATGTCGGGGCGAGCGCCCGGAAAGGCGATTTCGACCACGCCATCGGCCCCGGCGAAAAGGCCGCCCTCGGTCTCGCCGCTGTGGATGAACTCGGCGCCGGCGGGAATCTCGAACCAGAGTGCGGCCTTCAGAACCTCGGCGCGAAACAGAGCGGGCACGCGAGAGAGCCGGTGCGGGAAAGGACGCCCGTTCCGTGCACGACGCGTGCTGGTGATGCTGGCATGGCAAGCCGTTCGCAGCCAGGTTGCCAGACGAACAGGCCAGGTTTGCACAATCCGGCGCCGGCTCCGGACCAGAGTTCGGGGAGATTGCCATGGGGAGCCACCGATGAAGTCGTCCCGGAGGATCACGTCGGCGCTTGTTACCACCGCGCTCACGGCGCTTTGCACCTTTTCCCTGCCATTTGCTGCCATCGCGCAGCCGGCCGGGGCCGCCACGCCTGCGGCACGGCCGAACATCGTGATGATCTGGGGCGATGATGGGGGCGATGATGTCGGCATGTGGAACATCGGCGCCTACCACCGGGGCATGATGTGCGCGCGCACGCCCAACATCGACCGCATCGCCAACGAGGGGAGGCTGTTCATGACCCATTATGCCCATGCCAGCTGCCGGGCGGGGCGGGCGGCGTTCATCACCGCGCAGCATCCGCTGCGGGTGGGTCTGGCGACCGTTGGCCTGCCGGGATCGGAGCAGGGCCTGCAGCAGGAGGATCCGACGCTCGCCGAGATGCTGAAGGCCGAGGGCTACCGGACCGCGCAGTTCGGCAAGAACCACCTTGGGGGACCGCGACGAACATCTGCCAGCCGCGCATGGCTTCGACGGGTTTGAGGGCATCCTCCATCACCTGAACGCCGGCGAATATGTCGAGCAGGATGATTTCCCGAAGGACCCCAAGCTGGCGGCTGCCTTCAGGCAGCGCGGCATCGTGCGGTCGAAGGCGCTTCCCGGCGGCCGGCAGCAGGTGGAGGATCTGGGGCCGTTCGGGCGCGAACGGCAGCGCACGCTGGACCGCGATGCGACTGCAAACAGCGTGCGCTTTGTGCGCGAGGGCGCGGCATCGGGCCAGCCCTTCTTCCTGTGGCACAACAGCTCGCGGATGCACCATCGCACCAACCCGGCGCCGGAATATGCCGGCAAGACCGGCTGCGGCCTCCATGCCGACGGCATGCTGGAGCTGGACACGCACGTTGGCCAGATCCTCGATGCCATCGACGCGGCGGGCATTGCCGACCGCACCGTGGTCATCTTTTCAACCGACAACGGGGCGGCGTCCAACAGCTGGCCCGATGGCGGCAACCACCCTTTCCGCGGCGAGAAGGGGGTGGGCGGCCATGAGGGCGGGTTCAGGGTTCCGGCGATGATCCGCTGGCCGGGCGAGGTGAAGCCCGGATCGGTTTCGGCCGGGGTCATCGCGATGGAGGACTGGGTTCCAACCTTCATGGCACATCTCGGCCAGCCCGACCTCAAGCAGGAGCTGATGGCTGGAAAGCGGATCGGCTGGCGCAGCTACAAGGTGCATCTGGATGGCCACAACCAGCTGCCGATGCCGAAGGGCGTGGGACCGAGCAACCGGATGGAGTATTTCTACGTCACCCAGAACAGCTTCCATGGCCTGCGCGTCGGCGCCTGGAAGTTCCTCTGCACCAGCCAGGACAAGTGCTTCAACGGCATGGTGAATTACCTGACAACACCGGTCATCACCAACCTCAGGCTGGATCCGTTCGAGCGGTTCCACGAGGCTCGCGGGTTCGACGAGTGGCAGGGGAACCGCTCGTGGACGCTGCGGCCGGCGCTGTCGGTTGCGGTTCGCTTCGCCGGGAGCTTCAGGGCCTTCCCGCCGCGGCAACGCAGCTTCGATCTGGATGTCGAGGACATGTTCAAGCCGGTCATCGGCATGGCGACCGGCCCGACACCCGAGAAGGGCACCACCACGAGGTAGCGGCGAGGTGGCCGGGTCAGCCGCCGGGCGCCGATGTCAGGATCTGGCCTTTTCGCGGGCGATCCAGGCGCGGACGTGGGCTTCGAGGAGGTCGAGCGGGATGGCGCCGTTCTCGAGGACGGTGTCGTGGAAGGCGCGGAGGTCGAATGCCGGCCCGAGCGCGGCTTCGGCCTCGGCCCGGAGCTGGCGGATCTTCAGCTCGCCGATCTTGTAGGCCAGCGCCTGGCCGGGCCAGGCGATGTAGCGGTTGACCTCGGCGTCGATGTTGGCGGGGGAGAGCGCGGTGGTCTCGAGCATGAAGGCGACCGCCTGGTCCCTGGTCCAGCCCTTCCAGTGGAGGCCGGTGTCGACGACGAGGCGGGCGGCGCGCCACATCTCGTAGGAGAGGCGGCCCATGTCGTTCGCCGGGTCGGCATAGACGCCCATCTCGAGCCCCAGCCGCTCGGAATAGAGGCCCCAGCCCTCGACGAAGGCGGTGAAGCCCGCGGCGTGGCGGCGGAAGGGGGGCAGATCGAGCTCCTGGGCGAGCGCGATCTGGTGGTGGTGGCCGGGGACCGCCTCGTGGATGGTGAGCGCGGGAAGCTCGAACAGCGGGCGCTCGGAGAGCTTGGAGGTGTTGACGAAATAGGTGCCGGCGCGGCCCGCGGCGGCGCTGCCGGGCTGGTAGTAGGCGGTGGTGGTGGAGGGCGCGGTTTCGGCAGGGATCTCGGCGAGCGTGTAGGGGAGGCGCGGCAGCCGGCCGAACAGGCGCGGCATCCAGCCGTCGGCGACCTTGGCCCAGTAGCTCGCGGCGGCCATCAGCTCGTGCGGGGTTTTCGCGTAATGCTGCGGGTCGGTCCGCAGGTGGGCGATGTAGGCGGCGCGCGAAGGGAAGCCAGCGCGGCGCGCAACCTCCTCCATCTCGGCGCGGATGCGGTCGACCTCGCGAAGCCCGAGATCGTGGATCTCGTCGGGGGTCAGGGGTGTTGTCGTCTGGTCGCGGGCGATCCACTGGTAGTAGGCCCGGCCGCCGGGGGCGGCGGAAATGCCCGCCTCCCTGCGGCAGGCGGGGAGATAGTCGCGCGCGAGGCTGTCGGCGAAGCGGAGATAGGCCGGGTTGACTCCGGTTTCGATCGCGGCGCGGGCGCGGGCCGAGAG
>CALLWN010000193.1 GCA_938016505.1 uncultured Sphingomonadaceae bacterium | reverse complement strand
ACCGGAGCACCAAGCGGCGTTCCGGTGCACAAAACCAAGGAAACAACACCCCGAAAGGCCGCCGGCCATCCCGCAAAGGCCAGCATCAGCGCGCTCGCGCCTACGTCACGCCGAAAACAGCAGGTTCTTCGAGGTGTCCAGCTAGATACCCTTGGGAAGGCCGACGCGGCGCTCGAATCGCCCGTAGCTCCGCTCGGAATAACCCCGGTCCTTGTCCTCGACCTCCGACTTCTTCTTGCCACGCAGCGTGAGGACGCCCTCCTCGACAATCACTTCCACGTCCTTTTCGCCGAGTCCGGGGGGTTCGGCCGTGACCCGGATTTCCTTGTCGGTTTCGGCAAACTCGACGCTCGGGGCGACGAGCCCTCGCTCGACGGCGGCGAGCGAGGGCACACCGAACCCGTGGAAGAAGTCCTCGAACAGGCGGTTCACTTCCCTGTGCAGCGAGAGCACCGGGTCGCTCGCAGCGCCCGCAGCGCTGACCTGAGCGGGAACTTTATTCTCCTGACGGCTCCAGGGGATCAGATCACGAATGGACATGGCATCTAAGTCCTTTTCGAACAACGTCATCGCGGAGCCGCCGACATGCCTGGCACGCCGATCAAAAGCTGGGTGGCCGGTCGCCTCAGGCTGAGCGCGACGGTGCGTGATTGCGCTGTTTCGCGAGCTAAGGCACAAAGCTCTCCACGCGACTTTGGTACTTCCAGTCATTCTGCCGAGGCGGCCGGTGGCGAGCTTCATCGGTAAGCGCTCCGGGCAGGCTAACAATGATTTACCTCAGCCCCGGATTGGCGCCGGTCGCGATATGACCGGCATGGCATGGCGACCTAAGCCTGGCATCCGGCGACCGAAGGAGTGGTCATGGACATTACGACTGTGTTGAGCAGCCCGGGCGATCCGGTCGTTCACCAACCCGACATGCTGATGCGTAGAATGGCACACGACCTCGACAATATGCTGGCGGTGATCGCCTCCTGTCTGGTCTCGATCGAGCGCGGAGCGGATCAGCAGCAGCTGGCGCGCCTCGTAGCCGGAATGATGCACGCGATCCGGAATGCCGCCGCCCTCGCCGACGATATCGCGAAGCTCAGCACCGATCGCGGCATGACGACCGAGCGGGTTTCGGTTGAAGCGCTGATCCGCGGTCTGGAGGCGCGGGTGGGCACCATTCTGGGAGACGGCGTGGACTTTCGGACAGGGATCGCGCATGACCTGTGGCCGGTCCGCGTCCTCCCCAATTATCTCGAGTTTGCGCTCTTCAATCTCCTGGCGAACGCCGCCGACGCGATGCCAAAGGGTGGCGTGCTGGTCCTGCGAGCCTTCAACACCTTCCGAAGCACGGCGAGCCCTGCAGGCGCAGCGGGCGACTTCGTTCGGCTTGAAATGATCGATTCCGGTGAAGGAATCGCACCCGACGTTCTGACCCGCGTTTTCGATCCTTTCTTCACGACGAAGCAGTCGCTCAAGAGAACCGGACTCGGGTTGGGCCAGGTCCGAAGGTTCGCGGCCCAATTTGGTGGTGATATCGCGGTCGAGAACGACCAAGGCGCTGGAACCCGGGTCATCCTGCACCTGCCGCGAGCAGCTACGGGCAGATCCTGACCCGATGTCACCGCGAAAGAACGCGGCCGCCCTTCCCGTCTTCCGCACTGCGGCCGCGTGTCACGAGCGCTGCCGCGCCTGCCCTGGTCACGCAATCAGGCGGTTCCACGACCCGTACTGCGCTGAAACCTCGCCTCCCCGGATGGCGAGACCGACCAACGCAAGGCCTGGAGCGGTTTCGCGCTGGCTGGAATCGGAGTAGGGATTTCCTTAGCGGATTTGGCGTGATCCATTGGCGGCTCCTGATGAAGGAGGAGCGGCTTGATGGGGTGGAGGCAAGGACAGCCTTATTCGCAGGATCTGCGTGATCGGATTTTGGCGGCGGTGGATGGTGGGATGGCGGTTCGGCGAGTGCTCCGCTGTTCGGGGTGAGCTTGGCCTACATCTGTAAGGCGCTGATCCGGCGACGGCTGACCGGGAGCGCGGCTCCCAGCGCCAACAGGGGCCACAAGCCGCGGACACTGACGCCCGTGCAGGAGGTAGCCTTGCGGGCGCATGTGACGGCAACGCCTAGCATACACCGGGGATGACGCTGGCGCAGGCGCAGGCCGGGCTTTTCGAGGCCCAAGGGGTGCGACTGGGCACGACGGCAACCTGGAAGTCGGTACGCCGGCTTGGCCTTTCGTTCAAAAAAAACCCTGCGCGCGGCCGAGCAGGATCGTCCCGACGTCGCCGCGAGGCGAAGGCTGTGGAAGGCAGCCCAGCCCTTTATCGACCCTGAGGCTCTGGTCCTTCTTGATGAAACCGGGGTCAACACCAGGATGGCCCGTCTTTATGGCTGGGCGCCGGTCGGCGAGCGCTGCCGCGATGCCGTGCCGTTCGGCCACTGGAAAACGATGACCCTCATCGCGGGCTTGCGGCTCTCCGGCCTGACCGCGCCATGGGTGCTCAACGGGCCGATGGATGGCGACGCCTTCCAAGCCAACGTCCACGAAGTTCTTGGCCCCACCCTCAAGCGCGGCGATGTCGTCGTCCTCGACAACCTCCCCGCGCACAAGGTCTCTGGTATCAGGGAAGCCGTCGCCGCCAAGCGTGCCCAGCTCTTCTACCTGCCGCCCGAAAGCCCGGACCTGAACCCCATCGAAATGGCGTTCGCCAAGCGCAAAGCCCTGCTGCGACAGGACATAGGCTGTGTTGACAAAAGGGATTCCCGAACGCCCGATGTTCTGATTCAGGACTGCTTTTTGGGGAGCAGTCATGGGCCGCGGGGACTTGTCGGATGCGGAGTGGGAACTGATCGGGCCGTTGCTGCCGCCTGAGCGTGGTCGCTGGGCACGACCGGCGGGCGA
>CALLWN010000192.1 GCA_938016505.1 uncultured Sphingomonadaceae bacterium | reverse complement strand
AGTCCTCGAAGGTTGCGGCCGGCTCGGCGGCCAGTGCCCGGAACCGGGCCAGCGCCTCGGCGCTCTCTCCGGCCTCGGCAAGCGCCTGGGCGGTACGGATCCGCGCGGTGCGGGCATGGGGCCCGGGGCCGACCCGGGCGAAGGCCTCGAGGGCGAGCGTGGTGAGGCCCTGGCGGGCGAGCGTGTCGCCACAGGCAAGCCAGCTCTCGTCGAGGTGGGGCGCGACGAAGGTCGCGAACCGGGCAAAGGCGATTGCCGCCGGCTGCGGGCGATCGCGGCTGGTGTCGACGGCGAGCCGCATGAAGAGGAAACCGAGGCCCTCGCCGGGGGACTGGATGAGCCCGCCGAGGCGGCGGCCATCGCGCGTGGGAGCGGCGGCGAGACGGGCGCGGGCGACGGCGAGCAGCGGGTCTGTGGGCGGGCCGCCGGCAACGAGGAGGATGGCCTTCTCGCGCCACTGGGCCGCGTTGGCCGGCTCGGCCCGCGCCGCCTCGAGCGCGGCGGCGGCGGCCGCGAGGCGAAGCCTCGGGACATTGGCGCCCTCGGCGGAAACGATGCGGCCATAGGCCTCGGCCGCCTCGCCCCAGCGTCTTGCAAGGGCGAGGATGTGGGCGCGGTGCTCGAGGAAGTAGGAGCGGGCGACCGGGTTCGGCTCGTCGGCGGAAAGCGGGGCGAGCGCTGCCTCCCACTGGCCGCGCGCGGCGCGGCTCCAGGCCTCGAGCAGGGTGGAGATGACCGGCGTGCCGCCGGCCTGCGGATCGCGGAAGGTGGCGCGCGCGGTGTCGAATGCGCGCCAGTCGCGCACGGCGGCGGCAGCGCTGGTCCGGGCCAGCGCGATCACCGCCGGATTGAAGCCGAAGCGTGACGCTGTGCCCGGGAGCGGCGGCGTGGCGGCGAGGTCGCTGGCGAGCCGCGCCATGGTCTTCATGTCGCCGGAGACGAGCGCGGTCTCGAAGGCGTTGAGGCGGAGCTCGGGGACCCCGGGATTGGCTGCGAGCGCGAAGCCGAAGCTCGCCGCGGCGCGGCCGATTTCATCCTCTCCGGCCGCGACCCGGCCGCGGAGGTAGGCGGCGAGCGCCGCGTCGCTGCGGGCGGAGGCGCTGGCTGGCGCGGCCGGCAGGAGGGCAAGGAGGGCAAGGAGGGCGGGGACGGGGAGGCGCAGGCGGGCGATCATCGGGCCTATCATGCCCGAGCCGGGGCTCCGCGCCTAGGGGCAGGCGCGGCGGCGGTCAGGCGTCGATCTCGCCGGCGTCGATTGCCGTGGCATTGGCCTGGATGAAGGCGAAGCGGTGCTCGGGCACCCGGCCCATGAGGCGATCGACCAGCTCGCGGATGGCGTGCTGCTCCTGGTTGGTGGGAGGGAGCGTCACGCGGATGAGGGTGCGCCTTGCCGGGTCCATGGTGGTCTCGCGCAGCTGGGCGGGAAGCATCTCGCCGAGGCCCTTGAACCGGCCGACCTCGACCCGGCGGCCGCGAAACCGGCCAGCGATGAGCGCGTCGCGCTCGGCCTCGTCGCGGGCGTAGACGCTCTCGCTGCCGGCGGTCACGCGGAACAGCGGGGGCTGGGCGAGGAAGAGGCGGCCGGCGGCGACGAGGCCGGGCATCTCGCGGAAGAAGAAGGTCATGAGGAGGGTGGCGATGTGGGCGCCATCGACGTCGGCGTCGGTCATGATGATGACGCGCTCGTAGCGGAGCCGGGCAAGGTCGAACCGGTCGCGGGTGCCGCAGCCGAGCGCGAGCGCGAGGTCGGCGAGTTCCTGGTTGTCGCGGACCCTCGCGCTCGTTGCCGAGGCGACGTTCAGGATCTTGCCGCGGATGGGGAGGATGGCCTGGGTCCGGCGGTCGCGGGCCTGCTTGGCCGAGCCGCCGGCGGAATCGCCCTCGACGATGAAGAGCTCGGTGCCGGCAGCTTCCTGGGCCACGCAATCGGTGAGCTTGCCCGGAAGCCGGAGCGCGCGGCGCTGGACTGCGGTCTTGCGCGAGACCTCGCGGGCCTGGCGGCGGGCGAGCCGCTCGTCCATGCGGTCGAGGGCGTGGGCGAGCAGCGCCCGGCCGCGCTCCTGGTCTTCGGTCAGCCAGTGGTCGAGCATGTCGCGGATGGCGGCCTCGACCAGGCGGGCGGCCTCGGGCGAGGTGAGCCGGTCCTTGGTCTGCGACTGGAACTGCGGCTCGCGGATGAAGAGCGAGAGCATGACGATGGCACCCGAGAGCGCATCCTCGGCGGTGAGCTCGGTCGCCTTCCTCTGGCCGGTGAGGGTGGCGAAGGCCTTGAGCGACCTGACGACTGCAGCGCGGAAGCCGGCCTCGTGGGTGCCGCCGTCGGGCGTGGGGATGGTGTTGCAGTACCAGCTGGCATGGCCCTCGCCGGCAACTGTCCAGTGGACCGCCCACTCGAGGCTGCCGGCCCCGTCGGCGAAGGCGAGCCTGCCGGCGAAGGGGGCGTTGGTGACGGTGGCCTCGCCCGCGACTTCCTCGGCGAGATGGTCGGCGAGGCCGCCGGGGAAGAGGAAGATCTGGCTTTCGGGGACGGTTGCGGTGGCGAGCGCGGGCGCGCAGCGCCAGCGGATCTCGACTCCGCCGAACAGATAGGCCTTGGAGCGGGCGAGACGCCACAGCCGCTCGGGGGCGAAGCGGGCGTCTTCGCCGAAGATCTCGGGGTCGGGGTGGAACCTGACGGTGGTGCCGCGGCGGGCCGGGGCCGGGCCGACCGCCTCGAGCGGGCCGAGCGGCACGCCGCGGGCGTAGCGCTGGCGGTAGAGGGTGCGGTTGCGGGCGACCTCGACCTCGAGCGAATCCGACAGCGCATTGACGACCGAGATGCCGACCCCGTGGAGGCCGCCGGCGGTGGCATAGGCCTTGCCGGAGAACTTGCCGCCCGAGTGGAGCATGGTGAGGATCACCTCGAGCGCCGAGCGGTCGGGGAAGCGGGGGTGGGGGTCGACCGGGATGCCGCGGCCGTTGTCGGTGATCGCAAGCGTGCCGTCGGCCTCGAGGGCCACCTCGATCCGGGTGGCGTGGCCGGCAACCGCCTCGTCCATCGCGTTGTCGAGCACCTCGGCGGCGAGATGGTGGAGCGCCCGGGCGTCGGTGCCGCCGACATACATGCCCGGGCGGCGGCGGACGGGCTCGAGGCCCTCGAGCACCTCGATCTGGTGAGCGTCATAGCCGGAAGGATCGCGCGCGCCGCCGGGGCTGCGGAAGAGGTCGGTCATCGGCGCACTGGTAGCGGCTGGCGGGCGCCGAGGGAATCGGTTTCCGGAACAGGTGGGGAACGGGAGGGGACGGCGCAGCGTTGTGGCCATCCTGCCACAAAGCGCAGCTTCCTGCCTCGTGGTCGCCCTGACGGCGGAATCCGGCTTGTGCAGTGCACAACGGGTCGCCATGATGTTTCGCCAAGAGGGTGGCAGACACCCCGGCACCGAGGGCCTGAGCCCGCCCGGCGAGCAGAGAAACAGGCGCTTCGCTGCGACATTGGCAGCGAGCCGCCACGCTGGGAGTTGACCATGACGGAGAGGTTTTTCGGGGGTTTGCGGGTTGCGGCGGTGGCCGCGCTCTTGGCCGGCGGCGTGCCGGCGCTGGCACAGGATGGGGAGGCCGAGAAGGCGCTGACGCTCTCGGGCGGGGCGACGCTGGTGTCCGACTATCGCTGGCGCGGCTATTCGCTTTCGAACAAGGACTGGGCGATCCAGGGCACGCTCAACCTCAACCACAAGTCGGGGCTGTTCATCGGCACCTGGGCGTCGTCGATCGCGCCGGTCGGCCAGACCACCGACTGCGTCGTTCCGGTGGGTGGCGAGGGGGGGGCAGCCCTTTGCACGCTCTCGGGCGGCTCGACGGTTGAAGTCGACCTCTACGGCGGCTGGACCGGGTCGCTGCTCGGGCTCGACGTGACCGGCGGGCTGCTCGCCTATCTCTACCCCGGCGCGCAGGGGCTCAACTATTTCGAGCTCTACGGGACCGTGGGCTACACCATCGGCACGCTGTCCCTGACCGCCGGGCTCAACTGGGCGCCCGACCAGGGCAATCTTGCCGGCTCGAACCGCTACCTGTTCGGTTCGGCGGCGTTCCAGATCCCCGACACGCCGATCACGGTCAAGGGGACGGTTGGATCCGAGCGGGGCTCGGTCGTCGTCGACCTGACCGGCGCCAAGACCTCGAAGATCGACTGGCTGTTCGGGGTGGACATCTCGGGCTCGGTCATCGGGTTCGAGCCCCTGACGATCGGCTTTGCCTATTCGGGGAACAACCTGCCCGACCGGGGCGGCTTCAACCGCTACGCCAGGAGCGGGTTCATCTTCTCGATCGGCGCAAGCTTCTGAGCCGCGCGGGCGCTGGCCGCAGCGCGGGCGCACTCCGACCCGGCCGGGCTTGACCCGGGCCGGGCCGGCGGGTTGTTCCGGGCCCGTGCGACCGGGCTGGCTTGGCGGGTGGATCCTCTGGTGCGCGGCCGCCGAGTGCCTCGGCATCGGCGCAGCCGCCCTCCATTATGGCGCGGTGCTCACCCTCTTCGGGGAGCCGGAGCCGGTGGCGGCGCGGGTTGGCGTGTGGCTGCTGCTTGCGCTGGCGGCAGTGCCCGAGGGGCTGGTGCTCGGCGGGATCCAGGGCTGGCGGCTGCGGCAGCTGTGGCCCGACCTTTCGGCCAGGGCCTATGTGGCTGCGACGATCGCGGTCGGGCTGGTGGGCTGGGGCACCGGGAGCGCGATCCCGCTGTTCCTGCTGCCCGACGGCCCGGCCGGCGACGGCGCCGAGCCTGGCCTTCTTGCGACCCTCGCCTACGCCGGGCTGTTCGGCCTTGGCGTCGGGCTGCTGTTCGGGCTGTTCCAGGCGGCGGCGCTGCCGCGGCGGCTCCCGGCGCGCTGGCGCTGGATCGCGGGCAACATGGCGGGCTGGGGGCTGGGCCTGCCGCTCATCTATGCTGGCGCGAGCTTGGGCGCCGACCTTGGCGGCTGGGGGCCGCGCCTTGCCGCCTGGGCGCTGGGCGGGGCTGCCGCCGGGCTCGCGGTCGGTGCAGCGACCGGGGCTGCTGCGAAAGCGATCGCCGTCCGCGCGCCCGCGCAGGGCCGCGCGGGCTCGCCCCTGCCCGTCGCCTAGCCGTCCGACTTGGCCCTGGGGGCGCGCTTGCGCGCGGGCCTCGGTTCCGCCGGCTCGGGCTGGTCGGCGCCAGGGTCGGCGCCAGGGTCGGCGCTGGCGTCGGCGGCAGCATCGGCGTCTGCGGCCGGCTTCGCCCTTGCCGTGCGCCTGGGCTTTGCCGGAGCGGGATGATCGTGGTCGCAGCCGGGGCCGTGACCCGGGTCGTGATCATGGCCGTGAACAGGGCCGGCGCGGGCGATCGGGGTTTCGTCCTCGCTCTCGATCGCGGCCTCGAGCTCGGCGCGGGTCACGCGGCGTTCGGTGATGGCGGCCCTGGCGAGCAGGTGATCGACC
>CALLWN010000191.1 GCA_938016505.1 uncultured Sphingomonadaceae bacterium | reverse complement strand
GTGCGCGCCGGGCCGACGAAGCCGGTGGTGGTGGTCGAGACGCCCTCGATCGAGCGGGCGCGCCAGGAGGTTTCCTCGATGAACACGCCCGGGGCGAGATATTCGGGCATCAGCTGTCTCCCTTGGCTGGAACGGGGCGGATCATGGGACCTCCATGACGAGGCTGGAGCCGGGGTCATCGGCGCCGGCGCGGGTGCGCAGCACGAGCGGGCGCCCGTGGACGAGGGACTGGGCGCCGAGCGGGGGGCGGCTGCCGCCGCCATCGGGCACGAGGCTTGCGAGGAGCCGGCGCGGGGGCGTGGTGGTGAGCGCGACCAGCTCTTCGAGAAGGGGCGGGAGGCCGGGGCCGGCCGGGGGGAGCGGGGCCCACCAGGCGCGGACCTCGACCGCCCACTGCCGTGGCCAGTTGCCGGCCGCGGCGTCGGCCGGGCTCGGCGTGGCGAGCGGCGGCGGTGCGAAGGCGACGAGGACATGGCCGCGGGCGTCAGCGACACCAAGGCCGATGGTCGCGCCGCCGTGACGGATGGCGAGGACGGCGTGGGACGCGTCGGCGAGGCTGCCGTCGGCCATGCGGCGGACGAGGTGGGCGCGGACCTCGGCCAGTGGCGCAGGTCGGGCCGCAGTGCCGGGGAAGACGGGCAGGTGGCGCTGGGCTGCGACACCGCCGGGCAGGACGAACAGGGGGGCGAGCGTGGCGGCGTCTCCGGAGAGCCATCCGGGCCAGCGGGCGTCGCGCTCGCGGTTGCCGAGCTGCGGCAGGGTGACGGTGGCGGCGAGCGCGACCCGGCCGGCGCCTGGGCTCTCGAGGAGCAGCCGGAACGGGCGGGCGGCGGCCGGCCAGACCGCGACATCGTGGGCTGCCTCGGCGGCGAGCCCGGGCAGGCGGAGCGGGTGGAGCCGTCCGCCGCCGCCCTGCGCCAGCTGGGCTTCGCGGCGGCGCGGCGGCGCCTCGACGAGGCGGACCCGGACATCCTCGTCGAGCGGGCCGCCATCCTCGGCGCGGCGGAGGAGGAGTGCGCCGGGCGCCTCGAGGACGAGGCGGTCGGGGCTCCGGAGGGTGCGAAGCGCGGTCATGGCGCGGCCGGCCCGACCTGGAAGTCGCGGGTGAGGACGGGTGCGCCCTCTTCGAGCGCCTCCTCGCTGTCGAGGAGGAGCATGCGGAGCTGGTAGAAGGCCGAGGGCGGAAGATCGCGCAGGCGATCCCACAGCGCGAGGTGGTCGGCGACCGCGAGCGGCTCGGCGACGAGTTCGGCGGCCTCGTCGGGGCCGAACACGTCGGCGCCGCCGAGCGCCTGGTTGAGCTCGACGGCGGGGAAGCCTGGCTGGTCCTCGAGCGCGCGCATGACCCAGCCGAGCAGGCGGAGCTGGGTCTGGGCGGCGGCGGCGTGGGGGACGATGACGAGCGAGAGATCGACCGGGAGCGAGGGGCGGAAGGCGCGGCCGGCAGGGTCGCGCCGGGGCGGCCGGGCGCGGACATGGCCGTTGACCGTGACCCGCCACAGCACGACCGAGATGCCGTCTTCGGCCAT
Source organism: uncultured Sphingomonadaceae bacterium (assembly GCA_938016505.1). Classification (GTDB taxonomy): domain Bacteria; phylum Pseudomonadota; class Alphaproteobacteria; order Sphingomonadales; family Sphingomonadaceae; genus Thermaurantiacus. Next base: position 6,014 of record CALLWN010000191.1, on the reverse strand, counting down.
GGCGTCGCGCAGGCGGGCGGGGGCAACCGAGTCGACGACGAGACCGGTGCCGAACTGGTCGCGCGGGTAGCGGCGGCGCAGCGAGGCGGCAACGCCCTCGACCGCAGCAGCGATGGCGCGCGAGCTTGCCATCAGCGGGGCGCCTCGCGGCTGGCGGTGGAGGCCGCAGCGCGCCGTATGGCGGCAAGCAGCGTGGCCCTTGCATCGGTGGCAAGATCAAGCGGCTCGCGGGAGACCCTCAGGACCAGCCCGCAGGCCCCGCTGCGCTCGACGAGAACGAACCCGGCCGGACCGGACGCCCCGGCCAACGCGACCGCGAGCGCAGTCGACGGATCGCCGGGGCGATCGACCGCACCGGGATCGGAGGGCATGGGAGCTTCGAGCAGCAGCACGTCGATCGGGGCCTCCTCCACCAGAATGACACCGGGCGCGTCGGCGATGAGCTCGACGAGCAGCGACCGGAACAGCGGGGACAGTTCTCCGACACCGACCCGGACGGCAGAGGGCGCATCCGGGTGCGCGGTGTCGTCCGGCATGGCTGGCCTCCATCCCGCCCCTTGCCGACGCGGACCTTCCCTCCGCTGCGGCGAGACCAAGCTGGCAGCGCGGGAGCGACAGCGCATGAACCGGCGGGCCCGGCCAACATGGCCCGGCCAACGTGGCCCGGGAAATCTTGCGTGCTGGCCTTGCGGGCCGGACCGTTTGGTCCATGCCGCCGGATGCGGACCAAGGGCTTGGCCGCGGGCCCCCTTCGTGCAAAAATTAACACACTGGGACTCGCGCGATCCGGCCCCGACCGTCCGCCAGAGACGACAGCGGGCCACTGGACTGGGACACGGGGCCGTGAACGACACCCTGGGCGACGAGGACAGGCTGCAGCGGACCCCGAGGTTCCGGATCGGGCTGGTCTCGGAGGTCCGGCTCTACCGGGAGGCGGTCGGCGCGGCGCTGGCGCGGACCGGGGATCTCCTTCTTGTCGATTGTTGTGCGCAGGCCGAAGCGGTGTTCGCAGGCGGTTGCGAGGCGGATGCGCTGCTGCTCGACATCGGCGGGCGGGCCGACCCGGTTCAGATCCGGCGGCTGGCCGGGGCGGTCGCGCCGCGCCCCGTTGTCGGCTTCGGGGTCGGAAGCGTGGAGGTTGCGGTGGACTGCATCGAGGCGGGGCTTGCCGGCTTCGTGCCTGCCGACGGGAGCGTCGCCGACCTCGTTTCAGCGCTCAGGGCGGCGCTTGCCGGCAGGCTCGTCTGCTCGCCCGAGGCGGTGCGGTGCATGGCCGAGCGGCTGGCGGCGCGCGCCTTTGCGCGGCCGTGGCCGGGGGCGGGGGGCGTGCGCCTGGCGCAGGAGCTGACCAGCCGCGAGCGGGAGATCGCCGGGCTTGTCGGCGATGGCTGGTCGAACAAGGAGATCGCCAAGGCGCTCGCGATCAGCCCGGCGACGGTCAAGAACCATGTCCACATCATCCTCGAGAAGCTCCAGGTGGAGCGGCGGGCGCGGGTGGCCTCCCGGCTGCGCGAAACGGGACCGGGGGTCGGCGCTAGACCCTGAGGTCGACGATCCGGGTCAGGGCGGCGATGAGGTCGGTGCCGTCCCACAGCGAGTCGAAGTCGAGTGCGGTGCCGGCGGGCACGATGCGGTCGATGCCGTGGGGCCTGTGGGTGGCGAGGAAGCTGCGCCAGGCCGCTGCCGGGATGCCGTGGGAGACGAGCGTCTGCCAGTTGCGCGCGACATGGGGTGCGAGCGCGTCGAGGCTGTCGGCCCGGTATTCGAGGAAGAAGCCGTCGGTGGCCGGCGCGGGGTGGCCGAGGCCGGCGAGGCGTTCCGCGCGGAGCACGGTGATGCGGTTGCTGGGCGTGGGCAGCTGGACGACGCCGCCGCCGAGGGCCTCGAGGCAGGTGGCAACCAGCTTGGCCACCGCGTGGGCGTCGGCCCATTCGACCCCGGCGGCGTGGCTTGCCGCCTCGACCTCGGGCCAGAAGGCGGCGCTCGCCGCGTGGCAGGCGGGTTCGGTTCCGACCCAGACCAGGGCGCGCGGCGACGAGCAGGCGTTCTGGCCGAACCAGAGCGAGTCGTTGACGAACCGGCGGGCGAGGCCGGGAAGGTCGGGCTCGGCGAGGACGGCGACTGCATCGAACACGGCGAGCGACCAGCGGTTGGGGAAGACGAGCTCGGTGCCGAACGGGCCGAGCGGGGCCTTGCGGATGGCGGCAACGCTTGCGTCTCCACCCCAGACGACGCGGATATCGGCTGCCGCCGAGAGCGCGGCGGTGACAGCGTCGTCGTGGGGGTAGCGGATGATGGCGAAGCTGGCGCCGAGTGCCGGCTCGGCTGCGGCGACGGCGGTGGCGAGGCGGGTGAGAAGCTGGTCGGCCTGGGGCCGGGCGCGCGCCGAGATTCGCACGAGGTTGCGGTTGCCCGCCAGCATGGCGAGGAGGAGCGAGTAGACGAAGATGGTGTCGACATTGGCTGGCGCGACATGGAAGGCGAGCCCGCGGGGCACGCGCACTGCGCCGGGATAGGCGGCTTCGAAGCGGGCGCGCAGCCGCTCGACATTGGCGCGCCGCGCCCAGAAGCCGAGCGCGACGAGCTCGGGGAAGGGGCGGAGCGCCGGGTCGGTGCGCAGCGCCCGGCCGAGCGCGTCGACGAAGTCGAGGACCGGCGGGCTGAACGGAAGGAGCGTGGGCGCGGCCATCACCCGGGCGAGCGACTGGCCCTCTGGCAGGACGACCTCGACGGCGCGCAGGGGATCGGCCGGGAGCGGATCGGCGTGCCGGGGATCGGCGTGCCGGGGATCGGCGGGGATCGGATCGGCGGGGAGCGGGTCGGGCTGGTCAGCCATCGGCAGTCTCGCGCACGCGCGCGGGCGGCGCGGCGGGGGCGGTGAAGGTGTCGGAGCAGCCGCGCAGCTCGGCCCTCGGGATCCGGCCGAGGATGCGGAAGGTGCGCCCGAGCCGGCCGCAGGGGCAGTCGTCCTCGCCGGTGATGACGCCCATGTCCTCGGTCAGGAGCGAGTGGCCGGGGTAGCTGCGCGGGAGGACGGACAGCACCTGGACGATGCCGGGCGTGCCATGGGGCAGTTCGGCGAAGGTCAGGCTGTCGCGCACGCGGATGTCGGCGAACAGGGGGGCGTGGAGCCGGCCATGTTCGCATTCGACGAACACCGAGCCGGTCTGCTCGACCATGCCGTAGAAATTGTGGACCCGGGCAAAGCCGGCGCGGGAGAGGGCCTCGGCGCGGAACCGTTCGTTCGAGACGGCCTCGGCCTCGAGCTTCTTCCAGCCCCCCGAGTGGACGAGGATGGCCTCGTCGAACGGGAGGCGGCGGCCGGCCTTCGCCAGCGGCTCGAGGAAATGCTTCCAGACCATGAAGGTGAAGCCGAAGGCCAGGATGGGCTGGCCGCGGTTGGCCTCGGCGAAGGCCTCGAGCGTCTCCCAGTCGATCGCCATGGTCTCGTCGGCGAGGGCGAAGCGGTGGGCGCGGCCGAAGGTCATCATGCCGAGGATGCCGGCGCCGCGGGCCGAGAAGCTGCGGCGGTCCTTCACGACCGAGGGGTGGTCGATGATGAGCATCGGGAGCCGCCTGGTGCCGATGAAGTCGGCCATGATGCGGGCGAGCACCCGGGTCTGGAGCGCTGCGGTCTCGGCATCGAGGAAGATGCGCGACGGCGCCTGGCCGGTGGTGCCCGACGAGGTCATGGTCTTGAAGACCGCCTCGCGCGGAACCGAGAGCAGGTCGTGGAGCTTGAACAGGGTGACGGGGAGGAAGGGGGCGGCGGCCGTGTCGGCGGGGACGGCGGCGCCCATGGTCGCGAGGATGGCAGCATAGGCCGGGCAGTTGGCGCGGTGGTGGGCGGTGAGCGCTGCCAGTTCGGCCTCGAGGAGAGCGCGCTTTTGGGCTGCAGGCAGGCCGAAGACCGGGGTTTCGAGGAAGACCTCGAGCCGGCTTCCGGGGATGGCGGGGCTGGCGGGGGCCCCGGTCATGCCGCGCCCCTTGCCAGGGCGGCGGGGTCGGCGGCCTGCCAGGCGGCGTCGAGCGCGTCGCGCGCCACCTTGCCCGAGGCGGCGCGGGCGACCGGCGGGCCCGAGCGGACCTCGATCCCGCGCGGGGGGAGCGAGAAGAGCTCGACGACGCGCTGGCGCACGGCTGCCGGATCGCCCTCGCCTTCGAGCAGGATCTTCAGCCGGTCATCCTCGCCGAAGGCGAGCGCGGGGTGGCCGAGGCCCTGGAGGCGCGACTCCACCTCGTCGAGATTGACCCGGAGGCCGAAGATCTTGAGAAGGCGGGCGCTGCGTCCGACGATGCGGTAGAGGCCGTCATCGCCGAGGCGGGCGATGTCGCCGGTCAGGAGGGTGCCGCCCTGGTCGTCGCCGCGGGCGAGATCGGCAGGGCCGTGGGCGTAGCCAAGCATGACGGCGGGGCTCCGCACGCGGATCTCGCCGGGCTGGCCGGCCGGGACAGGGGCCCCATCGGGATCGACGAGATCGATGGCAACCCCGGGGATGGGGATGCCGATCGCGTCGGGCGCTGCCAGCGCCCGGTCAGGCGGGAGCCAGGCGACGCGGGGGCCGGCCTCGGTCTGGCCGTACATGACGATGAAGCGCCGGCCGGTGCGGGCGGCCCATTGGCTGAAATGGCTGACGAGCGCGGGCGGGAGGCGGCCGCCGGCCTGGGTCAGCGTCTTCAGGGTGGGGATTTCGAGCCGGGCCTCGCCGAGACGGCGGATGGCGGCATAGTGGAAGGGGACACCGGCGATCGAGGTGGCGCCTGCCGCGGCGAGACCTTCCCAGTAGGCTGGCTCCATCACGGTTGCGCGGGCGAGGTGGAGAGTGGCGCCGACGGCGAGGTGGGAGTGGATGACCGACAGGCCGTAGGAATAGCTCATCGGCAGGTGAAGCCAGGGGCGCTCATCCTGGTCGAGGCCGAGATAGGTTGCGATGGCCACAGCGTGGGCGGCGATCCCGGCGTGCGACTGGCGCACGAGCTTGGGCGAGCCGGTGCTGCCCGAGGTGGTGAGAAGGAGCGCGAGTTCGGGGGCGAGCGGGACCGGGGCGTGGCCGGTGAACGCGAGCGGGGGGTCGGCTTCGGGATCGAGGACGGCATCGACCCGGTAGCGGGTGGCGAGCGCGTCGGCGAGTTCGGGGGCGAGGTCGGCCTCGACGAGGAGGGGGACATGGCCGTCGGCCATGAGGGCGAGGTAGGCAGCGAGCGTGGCCGGCGTGAGCCGGCACTTCAGCATGACGAGGGCGCGGGCGCGGGGGAGGCCCGAGGCGAGGCTCCGGCCGAGCGCGAGCGCCTCGGCATAGCCAAGCGCGACGCCATCACCGACGACGAGGGTGCGGTGGGCGAAGCTGGATGCGGTTTCGGCGAACATAGACGGGGCCCGGGCGGTCAGACGACCAAGCCACCATCGACGCCGATGACCTGCCCGGTCACGTAGGCGGCGAGGTCGGAGGCGAGGAAGACGATCAGGTTTGCAACCTCGGCGGCTGTTCCGGGCCGGCCGAGCCCAATTCGGGCGATGAGTTGCCGGCGCTTCTCGTCCGGGATCGCTGCGATCATGTCGGTGGCAATGACGCCTGGCGCCACGGCATTGACCCGGATGTTGCGGCCGGCAAGCTCCTTGGCGAGGCTGAGTGTCGCGCCGATCACCCCGGCCTTGCTTGCGGCGTAGACGGTCTGGCCGGTGTTGCCGACCCGGCCCATGATCGAGGACAGGTTGATGATCGCTCCGCCGCCCGAGCGAGCCATGATCCGGGCACCATATTGGCTGGCGACAAGAAGACCGCGCAGGTTGACCGCCCAGACCTCGTCCATCATCTCGACCGTGGCCATCTCGATGAGCGCGTCGCGCAGGATGCCGGCGTTGTTGACGAGGATGTCGAGCCGCTTCGCCTCGCGGTGGACTGCGGTCAGGCCGGCGCGCACGGCAGCGGGGTCGGCCATGTCGAAGTAGAGGGCGCGCGCAGTACCGGGGCTTGAGGCTGACAGTTCGGCGACGGCCGAGTCGAGGCTGGCGT
>CALLWN010000190.1 GCA_938016505.1 uncultured Sphingomonadaceae bacterium | reverse complement strand
GACCCAGGGCCTGGGGCTGAGCCCGCGCTCGCGGGCCTTGCGCGCGACGAGGCCGGCAGCGATGAGCACATTGGGGTTCGACGTGTTGGTGCAGGAGGTGATGGCGGCGATGACGACATCGCCATGGCCGAGGTCGTGGCCGGCGCCCTCGACGGGCACGCGGCGCGCTTCCTCCCCGGCCTTGCCATAGCCGCCGGCGAGCTCGGCCATGAAGCTCTCGTCCACCTGGCCGAGCGCCACCCGGTCCTGCGGGCGGCGCGGCCCGGCGAGCGAGGGCTCGACCGCGCCTAGATCGAGCTCGAGCAGGTCGGAGAACAGCGGGTCGGGCGTGGCCGCGTCGCGCCACAGCCCCTGTGCCCGGGCATAGGCCTCGGCGAGCGCAACGCGATGGTCGTCGCGGCCGGTGAAGCGCAGATAGGCAATCGTGGTTGCGTCCACGGGGAAGAAGCCGCAGGTGGCGCCATATTCGGGCGCCATGTTGGCGATGGTGGCACGGTCGGCAAGCGAGAGCGCGTCGAGCCCGGGCCCGCAGAATTCGACGAACTTGCCCACCACCCCCTTCCTGCGCAGCATCTGGGTGACGGTGAGGACCAGGTCGGTCGCCGTCACGCCCTCGGCGAGGGTGCCGGTCAGGCGGAACCCGACCACTTCGGGGATGAGCATCGAGACCGGCTGGCCGAGCATCGCGGCCTCGGCCTCGATCCCGCCCACCCCCCAGCCGAGCACGCCGAGCCCGTTCACCATCGTCGTGTGGCTGTCGGTGCCGACCAGGGTGTCAGGGTAGGCAACGGGAACGCCGTCCGGTCCATCCGAGACCCATGTCACCTGGGCGAGATGCTCGAGATTGACCTGGTGGCAGATGCCGGTGCCCGGCGGCACGACCCGGAAGTTGCGGAACGCCGTCTGGCCCCAGCGCAGGAACTCGTAGCGCTCGAGGTTTCGGGCATATTCGCGCTCGACATTGTGCGCGAAGGCCTGCGGGGTACCGAACTCGTCGACCATCACGCTATGGTCGATCACGAGATCGACGGGAACCAGCGGGTTGATCTTCTGCGGATCGCCGCCGAGGCGCGCGATCGCGTCGCGCATCGCGGCAAGATCGACGACTGCGGGCACGCCGGTGAAATCCTGCATGAGGACCCGCGCCGGACGGTACTGGATCTCGCGCTCCGCGCGCCGGGCGGCGAGCCAGCCGGCGAGCGCGGCGATATCCTCGATGCCGACGGTCGCGCCGCCGTCCTCGAAGCGCAGGAGATTCTCGAGCAGCACCTTGAGCGAGAAGGGCAGCCTTGAGAGGTCGCCGAACCGGTCGGCGGCGCGCGCCAGGCTGTAGATGGCATAGCTGCGGCCCTCCACCTCGAGGGTCGCGCGGGTGCCAAGGCTGTCCGTGCCGGTTGCGGTCATCTGCCGGTCTCCCTGTCTGCTCAACCCGGTCCTAGTGGGCCACAAATTGGGGGGCAAGGCGGCTAAACGGGCATCAGCCATGTGCCGTTACCCGGACAGGGGTTTGTCACAAGGAGCGGGCGGCGTGGACCAGGCAGTGCGGTTCGAGGCAAGGCGCGAGGTTGCCGGCACCGACGGTGGCGGCCTCGGGCACCCCGATCTCGCCCTGTTCGATGCCGCGCGCGAACTGTTCGTCGAGACCGGCCTGTCGCCCCAGCCCCCGGCCTACGAGCTGTTCTGGATGCATCTCAACGGCGAGGATGCTGCACTGAGCCGCGATCTCACCCGAGTGATCGAGGAGGGGCGGCTGACCCCAGCGACCGTGCAGGATCTGCGCCGCACCCATCTCGCCGAGATTGCAACGTCCGAACTCCATGACCTCGTCGCATCCGCCCATGGCGCGGCGCTCAAGCTTGGTGAGCGGCTGGAGGGCGGACGCGCCGAACTCGAGCTGCACGACCGGGCCATCCTTGCCGAGGACGATCTGCTCGCCGGCGGCATGCACGCGCCGCAGGAAATCCTCGCCTGCGTCCGCCGGCTGCGCGCCGCCAATGCCCGGCTGCTGTCGGCCAACCGGCGTCTCGAGTCCGATCTCGACCAGGTCGGCCGCGAGAACGCGGCCCTGATCGAGCGGCTCGAGACGGCCGAGCGCAAGGCCCGGACCGACCCGCTGACAGGGCTCATGAACCGCCGCGGCCTGATGGACGCGATCGGCCGCGCGCTCGAGGAGGCAAAGGCCAGCGGAGCCCCGGTGAGCCTCGCCATGATCGACATCGACCATTTCAAGCAGATCAACGACCAGTGGGGCCACGCGATCGGCGACGAAGTGCTGCGCTACATGGGCGGTTTCCTCACCCATTGCCTCAAGAAGCTGGAGGGCGCCTTCGTCGGGCGCCATGGCGGGGAGGAGTTCATCGTGGTTCTCCCGGGCATGGCGCTGCCGGCAGCCTGCAGGGCGCTCGAGTCGATCCGCGCCGCGCTGGCCCGGCAGGTGATGCGCCGCGCCTCCGACGGCGCAAGGCTCGGCAAGCTGAGCTTCTCCGCCGGGGTCGCCCAGACGCGGCCGACCGACACGATCGAACTTCTGATCGACCGCGCAGACGCTGCGGTCTACATGGCCAAGCGCGCTGGCCGGGACCGGGTGCTGCCCGAGCGCGCCGACCCCAGCTGACCCCCTGACCGGCCCCGCCGCCCAGCCGTCTGCCCGCTTGACTTGGCGGCGGGATGGGGCAGGGCGCGCAGGCGCCGCCGGATTGCCGCGCGGCACCAAGGGGGACCTGTCTCGCGCATGCCAGCGCCCAAGCCCACATCCTACCTGCCGCGCGCCGCCGATCCGGACACGCGCGACGCCATTCCGCGCAAGCTCTCCGAGCGGGTCTTCACCTGGGCTTTCGGCGCCATCCAGTGGCCCTGGCTGCTCCGAAGCCTTTCCGGCGGACCCGAGGCGGCGCGCGCCGACCTTCTTTCATTGCTCGAGCTTCCCGACGCAGCGCTGCCGAAGCTTGGCAGCTGGAGGGCCGACGCCTTCTTCCTGCGCCTCGTCGCCGAGCAGGTCAGGGCCGCGCGCCCCCAGAGCGTGGTCGAGCTCGGTGCAGGGTCCACGAGCCTCGTGGCGGGCCGGGCGCTGATGCTGTGGGGCGGCGGCAGCCTCGTCTCCTACGACCAGCACGCGCCATTCGTGGCCGAGACGCGCGACTGGCTCGCCCGGCTCGGCATTCCGGCCGATCTCCGGGTCGCTCCGCTCGGGCCACCGCCCGAAGTCTGGCCCGGCGCGTGGTACCAGCTCTCCGGCGTGCCGGAGCGGATCGACCTTCTGCTGGTCGATGGTCCGCCGTGGACGCTTCACCCGTTCGTCCGCGGAGCCGCCGAGACGCTGTTCGTGCGGATCCCGGTCGGCGGTGTCGTCATGCTCGACGACGCGGCCCGCCCCGGCGAGCGGGTGGTGGCGGCGCGGTGGAGGCGACGGTGGCCGGGGTTCCGGTTCCAGTTCGTTCCCGGCGGCACCAAGGGCACACTTGTCGGGATGCGGGTCGCCTGACCCGGTGCCACAGGGGAATCAGGCCGCGCCGAACACCCTCGCGAAGATCGCGTCGACCCGGGCAAAATGCGGCTCGAGCGCGAACAGCCGGTCGAGCGCCTCGGGTGGGAGGCGGGCTGAAACCTCGGGGTCTGCTCCCAGCAACGCCTTGAGCGAAAGGGCGCCGTCGGCTTCCCAGACCTTCATGGCGTTGCGCTGGACTGCGGCATAGGCCTGTTCGCGCGTCATGCCGGCCTGGGTGAGCGCGAGCAGCACCTGCTGGGAATGGACGAGCCCGCCCATGCGGTGGAGGTTGCGCGCCATCCGCTCCGGGTAGACGACGAGCTTGTCGATGAGACTGGCGAGGCGCACCAGCGCGAAATCGAGATGGACGGTCGCATCCGGCGCGATCCCGCGCTCCACCGACGAATGGGAGATGTCGCGCTCGTGCCACAGCGCCACATTCTCGAGCGCAGGCGTGACGGCCGAACGCACCAGCCGGGCAAGTCCGGTCAGATTCTCCGACAGGACGGGGTTGCGCTTGTGCGGCATCGCCGAGGATCCCTTCTGGCCGGGCGCGAACCATTCCTCGGCTTCCAGCACCTCGGTGCGCTGAAGGTGGCGGATCTCGGTTGCCAGCCGCTCGACCGACGAGGCGATGACCCCGAGCGTTGCAAAGAACATGGCGTGCCGGTCGCGGGGAATGACCTGCGTCGAGACCGGCTCCACGGCCAGCCCGAGCCTCTCGGCCACATGGGCTTCGACTTCGGGCGGGAGGTGGGCGAAGGTGCCGACCGCGCCCGAGATGGCGCAGGTCGCGATCTCGGCCCGCGCTGCCGTCAGCCGGGCGCGGGCGCGCTGGAACTCGGCATGAAAGCCGGCGAGCTTGACGCCGAAGCTGATGGGCTCGGCGTGGATGCCATGGCTGCGGCCGATGGTCGGGGTCAGCCGGTGTTCGCGGGCGCGCCGCTCGAGCGCGGCGAGCAGGGCGTCAAGGTCGGCGAGCAGGAGGTCGCTCGCGCGGGCAAGCTGGACTGCAAGTGCGGTGTCGAGCACGTCGGACGAGGTCATGCCCTGGTGCATGAAGCGCGCATCGGGGCCCACCTGCCGCTCGACCCAGGTCAGGAAGGCGATCACATCGTGGCGGGTCTCGGCCTCGATCGCGTCGATCGCCGCGACATCGATTGGAGGATTGGTCGCCCACCAGCGCCACGCCGCCTCGGGCGCGCCTGGCGGCACGATTCCAAGCTTCGCCATGGCATCGAGCGCGTGGGCCTCGATCTCGAACCAGATGCGGTAGCGCGCCTCGGGCGACCAGACAGCCGCCATCTCGGCCCTCGTGTAGCGGGGGATCATGGCCCCGCCGTAAGGAGGGCTCAGCCCAACTGCAACCTGTTGGCGCCGGCGGGCACCCGGGCCCGGCTGGTCGAGGCGAGCTTCGGCGCCCTGCTGGTCACCGGGACGGTGAAGCGCCATTCCGCCACCGCCTCGCGCGGGGTGAGAGTCACGTGGGTGTAGCCCCGCTGCGAGGTCTCGCACCAGCGCAGGCCGGGGTTGGCGCCCACCAGCGCCTTTGCAAGCGCGCTCGGGGCGACGCCCGAGAGATAGGTCTCGAATCCCGGCGAGCTCACGCTGTGGGTCGCGAATTCGACCCCGGCTGGCCGGCCGTCGTTCGCAAGGTCGAACGCCCACGCATTGTGGCTGTCGCCTGCAAACACGATGAGGTTGGCGGCATTCTTCTGCGCGGCGGCGAGAAGCCGGGCGCGGGCGGCCGGGTAGCCGTCCCAGGCGTCCATGTTGAGCGGCAGGCCGACCCGCGCGGCCGCCGAGCCCGCCTCGACCAGCGCCTTCATCCGCCCGTCCGGATCCGGCGGGAGCAGGGCCGCGGCATCTGCCGGAGACTTCAGATTGCCCATGATGACCTGCTGGGCGAGGACCTGCCAGCGCGCGCCGCGCTTGGCGGCCGCCTCCATCCCGGCGAACAGCCAGGCCTCCTGCGCCGTTCCCAGAAGCTGGCGGTTGCCGGCCAGCCACTGCTCGTCACGGAACTTCACGAGCGCTGCCGCCATGTCGGTCGCGCCCCTGAGCGCCTCGGCGACCGAAAGCTGCTGGTCGCGGCCCTCGACCCGGGTGTCGAGCCTGTGGAGCGTCGCCAGCCGGCCGATGTCGTAGCGTGCATAGGGCGCATCCGACACGGGAAGCCATTCGCGATAGGCCTTGCGCGCTGCTGCCAGCCGCGCGGCCCAAGGGCCTTCGGTCTGCGGATCATGGTTCTCGGCCCCGCCCGTCCACGCGTCATTTGCCGTCTCATGGTCGTCCCAGGTGGTGATGGCCGGGAACAGGGCGTGGATCGCCTGGAGATCGGGGTCGGCGCGATAGCTCGCGTAGCGGGCGCGATAGTCGGCGAGCGCGACCGTCTCGCCCGCCGGCTCGATCACCCGGCCCGCCACCGCGGCGCTGGCCTCGGGATAGGTGCCGCGGGCATATTCGTAGATGTAATCGCCGACATGGACGAAGAGGTCGATGTCATCGGCCGCGACCGCATGGCCATAGCCGTTGAACCAGCCGAAGGGCAGGTTCGAGCAGGAAAAGAGGCCGATTCGGAACAGCTGCGGATCGCCTTCCGGCAAGGTCCGGGTGCGGCCCACGACCGAGCGAGCCCTGGCCGGGCCGCTGAAGCGGTAATAATAGGTGGTGCCGGGGGCGAGACCCTCGACAGTCACCTTGGCACACCAGTCGTTTGCCGGGTCGGCAAGGGCGGTGGCGCGGGCGACCGGGCGGCCCATGCGCGGGCTCGTCGAGACCTCGAGCTCGAGCTCCTCGGGTTTTCCGGTGGGGCCGACGAACCGGGTCCAGAACAGCATGGAGCGCGCGCCGGGCTCGCCGCTGGCAACCCCGTGGGTGAAACCCGCAAGCGGGGCCGCGAAGAGGCGGCGCGGCAGGAGAAGGGCAGCCCCGCTTCCGGCGAGAAGGGTGCGGCGGTCGAGGTGAATCTGGCTGTGCATGACACCCTCCTGCCGCGCAAAGGTTGCAGATGTGCGACGCCCGCGGCAAGGCACGCTCATGGCACGAATGCGCAGCAAGGCCGACCTGCCGGTGAAGACCTGCGCCCACTGCGGACGCCCGTTCGCATGGCGGAAGAAATGGTCGCGCGACTGGGAGAATGTGCGCTATTGTTCGGATGCGTGTCGGCGCAAGGTGCCTGCACTCGCCAGGCGGGAGGATGAGGGATGGCAACGCAGCTGAAGACGCCCGAGGATGTGCAGGCGCAGGTCTCGGACGAGGAGTGGAAGCTCCGGGTCGAGCTCGCCTGT
>CALLWN010000189.1 GCA_938016505.1 uncultured Sphingomonadaceae bacterium | reverse complement strand
GGTCCTGCTCCTCGGCGTCGATGGTGAGCGGAACCCCGGCGCTGGCGGCAGCGGTGGCGAGGGCCTCGAGGCGCTCGACGATCACCGGAAGGGCGTGCGCGGCCTGCGCGGTCTCGTAGCGGGGGTGGAGCGCGGAGAGCTTGACCGAGACGCTGTGGCCGCGACGGTTGGCGTTGCGGCCGACGGCTGCGACCGCCCCGGCATAGGCAGCGAAATAGCGCTCGGCGTCGGCCGCGGTGCGGGCGGCCTCGCCGAGCATGTCGAAGCTGGCGGTGAAGCCGCGATGGTCGCGCCGGTCGGCGCGGGCGAGCGCTTCGTCGATGGTGCGGCCCATGACGAAGAGGTCGGCCATGAGCCGCATGGCGGCGCCGACTGCGGTGCGGACGAAGGGCTCGCCGGCGCGCTGGACGAGGCGGCGGAGCGGGCCGCCCTCGGCCGCGACGAGGGCGCGCGAGACGACGAGGCCCCAGGCGGCCGAGCTGACGAGGAAGGATGGGCTGGTGCCGGCGCTGGCCTCCCAGTCGGCGGCGCCGAGCTTGTCGCGCACCAGCGCGTCGGCGGTCTCGGCATCGGGGACGCGCAGGAACGCCTCGGCAAGCGAAAGCAGCGCCCTGCCCTCGTCGGTGTTGAGCCGATACTGCAGGAGGAAGCGGTTGACCCAGCCCTCCTGCTCGCCGGCTCGGATGTCGGCGAGCAGGCCGGCGGCGCGAATGAGGATGCGCTCGCGCGCGGCCGGGGTGGTTCGGGCGGCCGGGATGAGGGGGGCGAGCACGTCGGCATCGGGGGCGCGGTGAAGCGCGGCGAGGGTGGCGCGGATCTGCGGGTCGTTCATGCCTGCCTCTGCCATCGCGCCGTGACCTGGTGGCGGGTAACCGGCGGTTCACCCTGATTTTCAGTGACCACAGCGCCCCGCGAGGCGCAAGAGAGCAACGACAGTTCCGTTATTGGCACGAGGAAAGGCAGAAACCAGGCCATGCAGGAGAAGCGAGGAGTGGCGCTCCGCTTGCGTGACGGCTGGCCGCGACTGGCATGGCGTGCTGACGGTAGCCGGCCGGAACGGCGCGCGATCGATGTGGTCGGGGATGAGCGGGGTGTGGCTGCCCTCGAGCTTGCGCTGACCCTGCCGCTGCTTGCCGCACTGCTTCTGGGCGCGGCCGACTTCGCCCTCACTGCAGCGAAGGCCCGGCAGGTCGAGGCGCTGGTCGACGCGGCTGCAAAGGCGGTGGTGCGGGTTGCGGCCGAGACGCTGCCGCCGCTGGTGGCCGGGGGCCAGCAGCCGGGGCTCATCGGCGGGGGGCAGGGCGTGGGCCTTCCGCCATTGCCGACGATCCCGCTTTCGAGCCTCGTCACGCTTCCCGCCGATGTCAGTCCGCAGTTCCGGCTGTTCCGCGGCTGCCCGGGCGAGACCGGCGTGACGGCGGCGACCGGCGCGCGCTGCACCGATGGCTCGCCACCTGCGGCCTTCGCCGAGATCGAGATGACGGCGCCGGTCGAGCGGCTGGTCAACTGGCCGGGCGGGCTGTTTCCCCCGCAGGTCTCGGCACGCAGCCTGGTGAGGCTCGACTGATGCTGGCGGAAGGGGTGCCGGGCGCCGGGGTGCTGCGCCGGCTGGGCGCGGATCGGAGGGGGGCGACCGCGGTCGAGTTCGCGCTTGTCGCGCCGGTGCTGCTTGCGATGCTGTTCGGCGGGATCGAGGCCGGCCGCTACCTCTGGTTTGCAGCTGCACTCGACCATGCGGTTGGCGCTGCCGCGCGCTGCGCCGAAGTCGAAGGCGGCGCCTGCGCGACGCCCGAGGGTCTTGCCGAGGACATGAAGGCAACGCTTGCCCGGCTGGCCGTGGACGCGCCCTTGCCGAAGGGTGCGCTCAAGACCGGCGAAGCGCCGTGCGGAACCGAAATCCGCGTCGGGCTGCCCTACCCTGCCCTGCTGCCGGGGCTTGGGCCGGCCATGCCCGCGCTGTTTGCAACCGCCTGCATCCGGCACGCGGCATGAGCGCGACGACAGGTCTGCTCGGGCGGCTTCTGGTCGACACCCGCGGTGCCAGCACCGTCTTTGTCGCGCTGTCGTCTGCTGCCCTGTTCGGGTTCGTGGCGCTGGGGCTCAATGCTGCCGGCGGCCTTGCCCGCAAGGGCGATCTCCAGAAGGCGGCGGATGCGGCCGCCGAGGCCGGCGCCCGGGCGCTGCGGAGCCGGATGGCAGCGCTGCCGGTCGCGCGCGCGGTTGCAGTCGACAATCTCGGCGACCCCGAGGCGACAGTCGATGTGGCCTGGCCGCCCGCGTCGGGCAGCCGGGCCGGCGACCCGCTGGCGGTCTCGGTCGAGATCGCGCGGCCCCGCGCTGTCCTTCTCGGCGGCTTTCTTGGAACCGACATGTCGACGGTGCGGGCACGGGCGGTGGGCGCTGTGGTCGAGGTGGCGCCGGCGTGCCTGCTCGCGCTCGACCCGGCGCCAGGCGCGATCCGCGAGACCGGGAGCGGGCGGATCCTCGCCGATGGCTGCGAGGTTTTTGCTGCCGGGCCCGAAATCCCGGCGGCGCGGCTGGCGCAGGCCAATCCCTACAGCGTGCCGGCAGCTGCGGCGATGGCGTGCACGCCGGGAACGCTCACCGTGTCGGGCACGCTTCTGGTGCGAAACGGCGCGCTGCCGCAGCCCCTTTGCGGCGGCGTGCGGGTGGCAGCGGGCGGGCGGTTGCGGGTCGAGGGGCTGAGCTGGCGGCTCGCCGGGCCACTGACCGTCGAGGCGGGCGGCGTGCTCGAGACTGCAGGCGCGACGCTGTGGGCGGGGAGCCATGCGGTCAGCTTCCTGCCCGGCGCACGCGTGACACTCTCCCCGCCGGCGACGGGTGCGATGGCCGGCATCGCGATCCTCGGCGGCTCGACCGGCGCCCCGGCAACCAGCCGGCTCGTCGCCGGGAGCGGCCAGTCGCTGAGCGGCGCGATTCTGCTTCCGACCCAGACGGTCGAGCTGGCCGGCAACGGCGCGGACTGCACGCAGCTGGTGGCGCGGCGGATCGAGGTGACCGGAATCACGCGGCTCAGCCACGCCTGC
>CALLWN010000188.1 GCA_938016505.1 uncultured Sphingomonadaceae bacterium | reverse complement strand
CATGGTCGATGTCGACGGCAAGCCCGTAAGCGCCGAAGCGTTCGGCGCGCACCACGCGGCCGGCTGCACTTGCCCGGATCGGCTCGCCGTGCGCGCCCGCAAGGTCGATCCCGGCGTGCATGGCCCCCCGGCCCGAGAAGGGGTCGTAGCGGAAGCCGAAGCCGGATGTGAAGCTGCTGTTCGCCGCGGGGCTGAACACGGGAATTGACGCCATGGCCGTCTCGAGTTGCGATACCCGCTGCCAGTTCATGTAGAGTTCGGCGAACCGCGGATCAGCGCCCTGCGCAGCGCCGCTGGAGAGGCTGGCAGCGGCCGGAACGAAGGGACCGCCGACCCCGGTCCTGCCGCTGCTCTGCTGGATGAAGCGGGACTGGTCGAGGCCCAGGCGGAGCAGAACCGCCTGGGCGTCGCGCAGGCGGGTCTGGGCGGTCGCCGACGCCTTTTCGAGAAGGGCGAACTGCTGCGCCTCGAGTTCGGCGAAGGGCGCAAGCACACCGGCCTCCTGCGCTGCCGGCCCCGTCAGCCGGGCTCGGCCGGCCGGCGGCAACAGATCGGCAAGCTCGGACCCCCTGGCCTTGCCGGTCAGCAGTGCATCGAGGAACCGCTGGCGGGCCTCGATCCGTTCGGCAGTCGTCAGGACCTGGCCCCTGAGCTGGGCGGCATCTGCCTTCAGCGCCTCGACCTGTGCTGCCATGCGGTCGATCTGCGCCTTGGCGAGTTCGTCCTGTCGCGCGTCTTCGGATACTGCATTGACTGCACCAAGCCCGACAAATGCCGCCGCAAGTGCCGCGATGGAAACTGTCATGATCTGCGCTCCAGTCCCGATCCGGAGTTCAACACTGCGATCGTGGGTTCGCACTACGACGTGCCAGTCCGGCAGGCGCCGTTTCAGCCATGCAACCCATTCGCCCGGGGCCACCGCCCTCTTCTCATTCATGCTCTGCCCCTCGAGAGCCTGGCAGGCATCCGACCCTGCCGTTAACCCAGTTATGTGAGGGTCATGACCATGGAGGGCATCGCGCGCAAAGGGGTTGATACCAGTCCGTCGCCAGACCGGCCTCGGCCCGCGCCGAGTCGTTGAACGGAGGCTTCAGCCCGCCCCGGAAATGGGCGCGCACAAGGACATGGAACCGTTGGACCGCCTCGCCCGACGAGTCGCCGACCACCTGTCTGAACCAGCGGTTGCCAGCAGCCACATGCCCGATCTCGTCGTTGAGAATCCGCGCGAGGACATCGGCTGCACGCGCGTCTCCCAGAGCCCGAAACCGTGCGATCATCGCCGGGGTCACGTCGAGACCTCGGGCTTCGAGCACCTGGGGCACCACGGCCAGACGCGCGGCGAGATCGTGAGAGGTTGCGCGCGCTGCCTCCCACAGCCCGTCATGCGCAGGCAGATCGCCGTAGCTGCCGCCCTGTTCGGCGAGAAGTTCCGCGAGCATGGCGAAATGGGCTGCCTCCTCCGCCGCGATCCGGAACCAGTCCGAAGCAAAGCCGGGGGGCATCAGGTGCCCGAAGCGTCCGGCCATGTCGGCGGCAAGGTCGATCGCGTTGAACGCGATGTGGGCAAGGGCGTGGAGCAGGGCGAAGCGGGCGCGCGGGCTCCCTGCACGCCCACGCTTGGGCATTGCAGCGGGCGGCAGCAGCAGTGGCCGCGTCGGCCGCGCCGGCCGGTCGGGCATCGGCGCGGCCGGGCCGCCCGGCACCGGCTCCGCCAGCCGGCCAGCGCTTGCGATCGCCCAGGCGGCGTGCGCAGCCTGCTGCTTGGCGGCAGGGTCGGCGGCAAGGAGGATCCGGCGCGCCAGCTGGGCGGCAGTCGGCGCGCTCTCGTCCCTGGCTGCGCCAGATGGCCGGGGCGGCTCAGCCAAGCGCTTCGGCGCGGGCCAGCACCTCCTGGGCGTGGCCCTTGACCTTCACCTTTCGCCACACCGCCGCGATCCTGCCGTCGCGGCCGATCAGGAAGGTGGACCGGTCGATGCCCATGTAGGTCTTGCCGTACATGCTTTTCTCGACCCATGCGCCGTAGGCCTCGACCGTGGCGCCATCCGGGTCGCTTCCGAGCCTGACCGCGAGGCCATGCTTGGCGGCGAACCGTTCGTGGCTCTTCAGGCTGTCCTTCGACACGCCGACGACGGTTGTGTCGGCTGCGGCGAAACGGTCGGCAAGTGCCGAGAAGTCGATCGCCTCGGTGGTGCACCCGGGGGTGTCGTCCTTGGGGTAGAAATAGAGGACCAGCTTCCGGCCCGCGAAGTCAGAAAGGCGGATCGGCCCCTCCGCAGTTTCGAGGGTGAAGTCGGGCGCCGCGTCGCCGATGTCTGCCATGTCTGCCTCCTGCCTGTCTGTGCGTCCCGTCTGACCGCGTCGACCGTCTGCCCTAGCGCTTCTGGCCGAACGTGTGTTCCCATGCCGCAAGGACAGTCCCCTTTGCCACCCCCAGTTGGTGCCGGAGCTCGGTCAAGCCGGATTTGCCGCATGCCCGGGCGAGGAGGGCCGTCGCCGCGCGGTCGGGCGCAGCGGCCTCCCCTGCCGGGACGATCAGGCGCAGGGCCATCAGCACCGACATGAACAGCCGGTGCGGCTCGACCAGCTCGGGTGCGACCTCCAGCGCCGCAGCCTCGAGTTCGGTCGGCACCCGCCGGCCCGTCATCAGCGCCCGCGCCGCGATCACGAACTCGAGGTCGACAAGCCCGCCCCTCATGAGCTTCACGTCGAAGGGGCCCTGCGGTGGCTTGTGGGTCTCCATGAGCCGCCGCATCCCGATCGCGCCCTTGCGCACCAGGTCCGCCGGGCGCGGTGTCCCGAGGATCTGCCTGATGGCTGCCTCGGCGGCAGCGCGGCCATCGGCCGGGCCGCTGACCGGGCGGGCGCGGGTGAGGGCGAGCGTCTCCCACATTTCCGCTTCTTCGGCCTGGTAGCGGGCGAAGCTGTCGATGCTGACGGCCAGCAGCCCCTGCGCGCCCGATGGCCGGAGCCGCGTGTCGACCTCGTAGAGCGGTCCTGCCGCGGTCGGCGCGGTGAGCGCACCGATCAGCCGCTGCCCCAGCCGGTTGAAATAGGTGCTGGCGCCAAGCGGTACCGGCCCGTCCGACAGGCCGTCGTGGTGCCCCGAGAAGAGCAGCACAAGATCGAGGTCGGACTGGGCAGTCAGCGCCCGCCCGCCGAAGCGGCCAAGCGCGAGCACCACCAGATCCTGCCCCGGCACGCGACCATGCCGTGCAGCAAAGCTTGCGCAGACTGCATCGGAAAGGACGAGGATGGCAGCTTCCGCCATGTCGGAGAGCTCGGCGGCCGCCTCAAGCACGTCTCGCCTGTTTTCGAGAATGTCGATCCCGATGCGGAACCGTCGCTCGGCGGTCCAGCGGCGGGTCCGGTCGAGCAGGGTCTCGAGGTCGGCCTTTGCGGCCCCGGCGAAGGTCCCGAGTTCCGCGCTTGCCATGTCAACCCCGGCGAGCGGCGGCGGTGGGTCGATGACGACATCGAACAGCTCCGGTCGCGCGGCAAGGGCGTCTGCAAGCAATGGCGTTGCCGTGAGCAGCCGGCCGAGCAGCTCGGCGAGCGGCGGATGGGCGACGAGCAGCCGCCAGAACTGGACGCCCGAGGGCAGGGCAGCGATGAACTGGTCGAGCCTGACCAAGGCTGCGCGCCCGTCCCGGCCCGTGCCGACCGCCCGCACCAGCGCGGGGACGACCGCCTCGAAAGCCGCCTGCGACTCCGGCACCCTGAGCGAGCGTGGCCGCCCGCTGCGCCAGTGGGCGCAGGCCTGGACGAGAAAGTCGGGATCGGCGATGCGCGCCGCCCTTGCCCAGCGGCGGATTGCATCCGGATGGTCGGGAAGGCGCTCGCGGCGGCGGGCGCTGCCCTCGCCCGATTGCAGCAGCCCGTCGTAGAGCCTTGCCACTGCCCGGCATTGCGGCTCGATCGCGCGGGCGAGGGCGGCCCAGTTCGCTGCGCCAGCAAGGCCTGCAACATGGGCGCGCTCGGCGGCCTGGCGGGGGATCATGTGGGTCTGCTGATCGCCAATCATCTGCAGCCGGTGCTCGAGTGTCCGCAGTTCGGCATAGGCGGTCGCAAGAGTCGTGGCCTCGGCCGCGCCGATCCGGCCGGCGGCCGCCAGTGCGGCAAGCGCATCGCATGTTGCCGGGACGCGCAGCGAGGGGTCCCGCCCGGCGAAGATCAGCTGGTGGACCTGGGCGAAGAACTCGACCTCGCGGATTCCGCCGCGGCCGCGCTTGACATCGAAGCCAGGGCCGAACGCCTGGCGGTCCTCGAAATGGTCGCGGATCCGAAACGAGATGTCACGGATCTCGGCGAGTGCGGAATAGTCGAGGCTGCGCCGCCAAAGGAACGGCGAGATGGTCTCGAGAAAGCGGTCACCCATGGCGCGGTCGCCAGCCACAGTCCGGGCGCGGATGAAGGCCGATCGTTCCCAGGCGAGCGCCTCGCTCTGGTAATAGGTTTCGGCTGCAGCGAGCCGCAGCGAGGGCGGGGTCGAATCCGGATCGGGCCGAAGCCGCAGGTCGACCCGCAGCGTGTATCCGTCGGCGGTCCGCTCGGAAAGCAGTGCGCCCATGCGCCGGACCAGCCTGACGGCCGCCTCGTCGGGGTCGTCGGTGCGCATCCGCGGCAGCACGTCCGGATCGTGCAGCACGATGAGATCCACATCCGACGAGTAGTTGAGCTCGCGGCTGCCGAGCTTGCCGAGGCCGAGGATGGTGAGCCCCCGCCGTTCCCCTTCCGGCACGCCTGCGAAGGCAAAGGCGGCGTCGAGCGCGCGCGCAATCGCGGCGTCGGCAAAGTCGGAAAGCGCGGCGGTGACATCATGCAGCGTCCATTGGCCTGCCAGATCCGCGATCGCGACCACGAGCGCGACCCCGGCCCGGGCCTGCCTGAGCGCCGAGGTGGCATCCTCGCCCGCCAGCCGCGCAGTCGCGTCTGCCAGCGCGCCTGCGAAGTCGCCACCCGCCATCCGCGCGACCAGCGCCTCCTCGCGGCGGATCAGCCCCTTCAGAAAGGGGGAGTGGCGTGCGGCGCGCGCCATGGCCTCATCGATTGCAGTCACAGGATGCGCCCTTCGAAAGCGGGCCCGCAGCGGCCGCGCACCAACATCCCCGCGGCGCAGATCCCCGCCTTGACTTGTGATGGCCGGCCCATGTGATGCCCCTGCCGGATCACGAGACGCGTGGCGGCCCCGAGGCGAGCAAGGCGCGGACAACATGGTGTTGCTGCACTGCCCGGCGCCGGATCTTCCGGGACGCCGGAAAACCGCACCAACACGCGCGCCTCGGCAAAAACTCCCCGGCCGGCGTGAAGACCCTGGCCCGCGCTCCGTTGGCCGAAACTTCTGGCGGAGGGATGAATGCCGTCGCGGAACAGGCAAGCGTGCGCGCTGGCAGCTGGAACTGCACCGGGTCGCACGCAGCCGCATCCGGGCGGACGGCAAGCGGATTGCCGGCGAACCGGGCGTCGGTGAACACGTCCGACACATGGCAGATGGGCCATGGGCA
>CALLWN010000187.1 GCA_938016505.1 uncultured Sphingomonadaceae bacterium | reverse complement strand
TCAGCCCCTCGGGCAGGAACAGATTCTCCGGCCGGAAGGTCCAGGCGTGCACCCCAAGGCCGGCTGCGTGCGCCCGCGCCACAAGCCCGGTCGGCGCTGCCAGCCGCCCGTCCGCCCCGCGCGCGATGACCAGCGGCTTCTCGACCCCGATCGCATCGGCATAAGCCGCAATCGCCCGCAGGCCGGCGTCGCCCAGCATGTCGGCATAGGTCAGGCCGGGCCGGTCCGGCGGCCCCCCGCGCGAGGCGGCAAGCTGCACCAGCGGCAGCCGGGTCAGCTTCCGCAGCGCCTCGAGATTGCCCACCTCGAAGCTCTGGATGAAGACACGGTCGCGCGCATCCGCCCAGCCATGCCGCGCCAGCACGGCCAGCAGCGCCTCCTCCATCGCCAGCCCGATGCCGCGGAAATGGGAGGGGTGCTTGGTCTCCGGATAGACTCCAACCGGCCGCGGCGCCGCCTTGGCCAGCGCCACCACCTCGTCGAAGGTCGGGATGGTCTCCACCCCGTCGAACGCCCGGTTGGCCGGCCTGAGCTGCGGCAGCCGCTCGCGCGCCCGCAGGGTCCTGAGCTCGGCCAGCGTGAAATCCTCGGTGAACCAGCCCGTCACCGCCTCGCCGTCGATCGTCTTCGTCGTCCGCCGGGCCGCGAACTCGGCCCGGTCGGCCACATCGGTCGTCTCCGAAATCTCGTTCTCGTGGCGCGCCACCAGCACGCCGTCCTTCGTCATCACCAGGTCGGGCTCGATGAAGTCGGCGCCCTGTTCAATGGCAAGCCTGTAGGCCGCGAGCGTGTGCTCGGGCCGCTCGGCCGATGCGCCCCGGTGCGCGATCACCAAGGGTGCCGCAGCGCGGGGCAGGGCAGGGGCAGCCATGGCCCCCGATGCCAGCGGCAGCAGCCCCGCGCCAGCGGCAAACGCCCGCCGCGAGAGCCCGCTGCCGCCCGTCCGCATCAGTCGAACCGCTTGCGCAGCGTCAGGAACCACTGCCGCGGCGCGCCGGCGAGCAGCGTCTGGTTGTCACCCCGGTTGCCGAACCCGTTGGAGCCGATGGTCGCCACATAGGCCTTGTCGAACAGGTTGGTGACCGCAACCATCGCCTCGAGGCCCTTGAGTGCGCCAGCCTCGGGCCCGAACCGCCAGCCGGCCGAGGCATCGACCAGCACCCGGCCCGGCACCGACTGGTCGTTGGTGTAGGTGAAGAAGCGCCGCGACGCGTGGTTGATCCCGACCATGCCAAACGCACCCTGCGGCGCATCCCACGCCACGTCCAGCTTGAACAGGTGCTTCGGCGTGTCGACCGTCTGCTTGCCGGCAATCTCGGCGAGCACGGTGCCGGCCGCGTTCACCACGTCGTCGCGGTAGGTCGAGCGGTTGAAGGCATAGCTCCCATAGACCTGGAGCTCGCCCACCGGGTTCCACGCCGCCGCCGTCTCGAACCCGGCCGAGCGCACCCGCCCGACATTCTGGAGCACCACCGGGTTGCCGACGATCCCGGCCCCGGTCGTGATGCCGAGCAGCCGGTCGCGGAAGTTGACGAGATAGGCCGCCATCACCCCCTGCACCTCGCCGAAGCCGAACCGCCAGCCGCCTTCCAGCGTCTTCGAGGTCTCGGGTTTGAGCGTGTCGCGGATCGCGTCGAACCCGGCCTGCGTCGTCGCGAACGGCGACACGCCGGTCGCAGCCGAAGTGAAGGCCCGGCGGTTCTCGGTGTAGCTCAGGAACAGCTCCTGCCGCTCGGCCGGCTTCCAAAGAACCCCTGCCTGCGGCAGGAACCAGTCGGCGCTCTCGATGTCGCCTTCGGCCGGCGAGGTCCCGGGCACCTGCCGGCGCGAGCTGTTCTTCACCCGGTTGCCCTTGAAGCCGGCAGTGACCGCAAGCACCTCGCTGAGCTCGAACCGGTCCTGCAGATAGACCTGCACCGTCCTGGTGTTGAAGTCGAACCGCCACTGGGTGAAGAAGGGGTCGGTCTTGAACTTCAGGCTCTGCCGCGAGGGCCGCCCGGTCGTGGCGTCAAGACCATAGAAGCGGCGCCCCTGGACAAAATCATTGTCCTCGACCCACAGCCCCGCCGAGACCTGGTGCGCGCCGAGATCGAGCCCGAGATCGGTCAGGAGGCCGAACCGCTGGATGTCATACTCGGTGGTCCTCACCGAAATGGGCGCGCCGCCCGGGGTGCGCACATAGGGCGTGTACCAGATCCCCTGGCCGTCATTCTGGTGCCAGTAGGGCCGGATCTTCAGCGTCGCCGGCGCGAGGTCGAAGGCAAGGCCGATCGAGGCGAGCCAGTCCCGCCGCAGCCCGGCCGCATCATAATAGCTGTCGTCGACGCTGGTGATCGGCGCCGGGTAGACCGTCCCCGCCGCCGGGTTCGAAGGCCCGCCGCCCACATCGCCCCGGTTCTGGGCAATCTGCGCCACGCGCACGGCCAGATCCCAGTTCGGCGCGAAATTGTCCCACCGGTAGCCGAGCCGCCGGATCATCTCGAGTGAAAGATCCTGATAGTCATTCTCCCGCCGGTCGGAAAAATGCAGGAAGCCCGAGGCCTTCACCCGCTCGCCAAGGTCGGCCGCCACGTCGAGGTTGGCCTGGTGGTGACGCTGGGCGCCATCCCCCTTCCACTTGCCGGCATCGAGAAAGGCATAGGAGAAGGAGGCCGTGAAGGGCCCGACCCGGCCGGTGTCGACCCGCCCGAACAGCCGGGTCGTGTTCGAGGCGCCATAGGTGCCGTTCACATCCACCGCCAGCTGCTCGCCAGGGTCGCGCGAGACGAACTCGATCGTCCCGCCGAGGTTCGAGGTGCTCGCCGTCGCCAGCGCGCCCGCCCCCTGCGACACCCGGGTGACGGCGATATTGTCGGCAATGATGGCACGGCTGATGTGCAGCCCGTTGGTGTTCGCATAGCTCATGTCGCCAAGCGGCACGCCGTCGAGCGTGAA
>CALLWN010000186.1 GCA_938016505.1 uncultured Sphingomonadaceae bacterium | reverse complement strand
TGTCGCCAGGCTGAAGCCGACCAGCGCGGCTGCGACCGCGTCGAGGCTGGTCGTCTCGGTATCGAAGGCGACGGTACCAAGGGTCCGGGCCTCGGAGATCCAGGCGTCGAGCCGGTCGAGGCTCGTCACGGTCTCGTAGGCGGCGGTGTCGAAGGCGGGCTGTTCGGGCGCTGCGGCCGCTTCGGCGGCGCGTGCGGCCGCGCGGGCGGCGGTCTGGCCGTCGGCCGAGAGCCGCGCGGTGAGCGAGCGGAAGCCATGGGCGCGGAAGAACGCGGCGGCGCGGGCCTCGTCGAGAGCCTCGGGCAGGCGGAGATCGTCGAGGCCAGGCTCGAGCGGAAGATCGCGGCGCAGCTCGACCAGCCGGCGCGACAGCCGGGCGGCCTCGGCATGGGTTGCGAGCGCCTCGCGGAGCTTCGGCCGCCTGACCTCGTCGAGCCTGGCGAGCAGGGTCTCGACATCGCCGAACTGGTTGACGAGGTCGGCTGCGGTCTTGGGCCCGACCGAGGGGACTCCCGGCACATTGTCGACGCTGTCGCCCATCAGGGCGAGCAGCTCGGCAAGGCGGGGCGGCGGCACGCCCCATTTCGCCTCGACTGCGGCCTCGTCGAAGACGCGGTTCTGCAGGGTGTCGCGCAGGCTGAGCCCGGGGCGGACGAGCTGCATCAGATCCTTGTCGGAGGAGATGATGGTGACGCTCCAGCCGCGAGCGAGCGCCGCCTCGGCGTAGGAGGCGATGAGATCGTCGGCCTCATAGTCCTGGCGCTCGATGCAGGGGACGCCGAGCGCGCGCACGGCATCGCGGATGAGCGGGAACTGGGGGACGAGATCCTCCGGCGGGTCGGGCCGGTTGGCCTTGTATGGGGGGTAGATGTCGTTGCGGAAGCTCTTCTTGGCGGCATCGAGGATGACGGCGAGATAGTCGTCCTCGGGGCTGCGGCGGGCGTCCTCGATGAGCTGCCAGAGCATCGAGGTGAAGCCGAACACGGCACCGACCGGCGTTCCGGCCGGGTCGGTCAGCGGCGGCAGGCGGTGATAGGCGCGGAAGATGAAGCCCGAGCCGTCGATCAGGGTCAGGTGCGGAGGCTTCGCCATGGTGGCGCGCCCTAGCGGGGATCGGCGGCCGGGGAAACCGGCTGGATGAAACCTTCCTGAAACATGGTTAACCAGTCGAAGGTTGAACCGTTCCGGTAACGGGATGACTGGCGATTGACGGCCCCGCCCCGTCGGGAGAAACCGGCATGCCCAACCGTGCCGCCTCTTCACGGGCACGGACGGCAATACGCCTGGTGTCGCGCGGCCGCATCCGTTCGACCCTGCCTGCCACGGTCGCCCGGCGACCGGGGGACGGCAGAGGTGTCCCACCCGTTCGTCCGGGCAAAGCCAGCCATGCCTTGCCCGGCGCGCTGCAACGTCCCTGTCGGCAGGAGAAGACCCAATGCCCTCCCCCAGCAGCAACCCTCCGGCCGCTGCGGCCCTCGCCGGCCTTTCCCGCCGCGCACTCGTCGGAACCGCCCTTGCGGTGTCTGCGTCTCCTGTCGGTGCGCTGGTCGGCGGCGGCAGGACCGTGACCGTCTCGTCTGCGGCCCAGCTGGTAGAAGCAGCGCGGGCCGCAGCCCCGGGCGACACGATCCTCATGAACCCCGGCAACTATGGCGCCGTCAACCTCGGCGGGATCGTGAAGTCGGGCAGCGGGATCCTCGTTCGGCCGGCAACCGCCACCCGGCCGAGCTTCACCTCTCTCAGTCTCTGGAACTCGCGAGGGATCACGATCGTCAACGTCAACGTGGTCGGCACCGGACAGCCGCTGGTCAGCATCACGAACGCCAGTGAGATCCGCCTCGGCGGCCTTGCCATCGGGGGCACGCCCAACCTCGACCCGTGGGACGATGCCAACACCGGCCTGTGGATCCGCATGAGCGACCGGGTGACGGTCAGCAACTGCAAATTCCAAGACCTCCGGCTGGGCGCCTATCTCCAGCGCTCGACAGGGGTGATCCTCGCCGACTGCAGCTTCTCCCATGTCCGCGAGGGCATCAACGCCTGCGCCATCACCCGGCTGCTCCTCCGGCGCAACCGGTTCCAGATGCTTCTTCCCAACTATGCGGCGGGCGAGCATCCCGACGCAGTCCAGTTCTGGATGACCGGCGAAACCCGGGGGATGCGCGACGTGGTCGTCGCCGAGAATTTCCTTCCCATGGGCGATCAGCGCCCGGTGCAGGGCCTGTTCCTGACCGAGGGCTACATTGCGCCGCACCTGCGCGGCACGCTGTTCCACGAGCGCATGGAGGTGCGCGACAACATCTATTACGGCTCGTCGGGCCACGGCATCACCTCGGCCTGGGGCCGCAATGTCCTCATCTGGAAGAACACGATCCTCGCCTCGCCGCACGCCGACATCAACAGGATCGTCGCGGACCCGACCGGCCGGACCGGAAGCGGCTTCCAGCCCCAGCTCCGGCTGTGGGAGGCCCATGGCGTTCGGGTCGAGCGCAACATCTCGACCGTCTTCAACCTCCCCGCGACCGGCGTGACCCAGGCGCGCAACGTGAAGGTCTGGGATGCCAAGACTCGGACCGGCGAGTCGCTGGAGGCCATCTTCGGGGCGCGGCCAACCGCGTCGATCCCGCTGCTCTCGGAGTTCCGGGTCCGCGCCGGCTCGGTCGCGGCAGCGCAGGGGGCTGGCGCCACGCCACCGCCGCGCGCCGGCTCGACGACCCTGACCAACGAGGCCGCGGTTGCCGATGTCGGGGCCTATCATGCGACCCAGGACAGTTTCGGCCAGTGGTTCAGCCCGGGCTTCTGACCGCCGGTTGACCCGGCCGCCCGGGCAGCGCAGGGCAGGCTCCGACACGAGGAGGGAGGAGCCTGTCCATGCCGTTCGAGACCCGCATCACCAAGCTGCTCGGGATCACCCACCCCATCGTCCAGGGGGGCATGCAGTCGGTCGGGGTGGCCGAGCTTGCCTCGGCCGTCTCGAACGCCGGCGGGCTCGGCATCCTGACCGCGCTGACCCAGCCCACGCCCGAGGCGCTGAGAGACGAGATCCAGCGTTGCCGGGCGATGACGACCAGGCCCTTCGGGGTCAACATCACCGTCTTCCCGACGATGATGAGCCCCGACTATGTCGCCTATGCCGAGGCCGCGCTCGCCGAAGGGGTCAGGATCTTCGAGACGGCAGGCACCCAGGCGGTGGCCGAGGTGTGGGAGGTGCTGCGCCGCCACGACACGCTCATCCTCCACAAGTGCACGGCGGTGCGCCACGCGCTCTCGGCCGAGCGCAAGGGCGTCGATGTCATCTCGATCGACGGGTTCGAGTGCGCCGGCCACCCCGGCGAGGATGACATCCCGGGCCTGATCCTCATCCCGGCTGCTGCCGACAAGGTGAGGATCCCGATGCTGGCGTCGGGAGGGTTCGGCGACGGCCGCGGCCTTGTTGCAGCGCTCGCGCGCGGCGCCGACGGGATCAACATGGGCACCCGCTTCTGCGCGACCGTCGAGGCGCCCATTCACCCCAATGTGAAGCAGAAATATGTCGAGAACGACGAGCGCGGCACCCACCTCATCTTCCGGAACTTCAAGAACACCGCGCGGGTGGGCAAGTCCGACGTCTCCGACGAGGTGGCGCGTCGGCTGGCCCAGCCGGGGGCGAAGTTCGAGGACGTGGCCGAACTGGTCTCTGGCCGGGCAGGCAAGGTGCTGCTCGAGACCGGCGACCTCTCGGCTGGCGTGTTCTGGGCCGGGATGGTGCAGGGCCTCATCCACGACATCCCGACCTGCCGGGAGCTCATCGACCGCATCATCGCCGAGGCCGAGGCGATCCTCGACCAGCGGCTTGCCGGCATGCGGGCGAAGCCGGTGGCAGCCGCTGCCTGACGGCGGTCAGGCCTCGGCGGCGAGCGCCTTCAGCATGGCGCGGGCGATGACGAGCTGGAGGATCTGGGTGGTGCCCTCGTAGATCCGGTAGAGCCGGGCGTCGCGGAAGAAGCGCTCGGCCTCGTAGTCGGCGAGATAGCCGGCGCCGCCGTGGATCTGGACGCAGCGGTCGGCCACCCGGCCGCACATCTCGGAGGCGAACATCTT
>CALLWN010000185.1 GCA_938016505.1 uncultured Sphingomonadaceae bacterium | reverse complement strand
CGTCGACGACTCGAAAGGCCAGGTCAGCCCGGGATACGTCGTCCCGAAGCAAGACCTCCAGGTCTTCGCGCGAAGGCGTGCCTTCGGCCGGCAGGCCCAGCAGCGCCCGGTCGAACGCGACCTCGACCCTGACCTCGGTCTGGCGGAAGCTGTTCCAGCCGTCGCGCACGATCGTGACGAGAAGGAACAGGAGAAAGCCTCCGGCAATGGCCAACGCTGCGATCCCGAGCGCGCGGAACAGCCGCTCGGACCGGTAGCGCTTTGCGATGCGCGCGCGCATCGCCGGGCTGGTCCAGTCGGTGCCGGTGCGCGAGGCTGGCACCACCGCCCCCGATGCGGCCATCGCCGCGTCTGTCATGCCTGCCTCCGCGCGCTCATTCATAAGCCTCCCGGTAGCGCTTCACGATGGCGAGCGCGTAGATGTTGAGCGCAAGTGTCGCGACGAACAGCACGAGGCCCAGCGCAAAGGCCGAGAGTGTCTTGGCGCTGTCGAACTCCTGGTCCCCGGTCAGCAGCGCCACGATCTGGGCGGTGACGGTGGTGACCGACTTGAAGGGGTTCGCCGTCAGGTTGGCGGCAAGCCCTGCGGCCATCACCACGATCATGGTCTCGCCGATCGCACGCGAGACGGCGAGCATCACGCCGCCCACGATCCCGGGAAGCGCAGCCGGAACCAGCACCTTTGCGATCGTCTCGGAGATGGTCGCGCCCATGGCGAGACTGCCGTCGCGCATCGCGTTCGGAACTGCAGTGAGGGCGTCGTCGGCCATTGAGGACACGAAGGGAATGATCATGATCCCCATGACAAGGCCGGCGGCGAGCGCGCTTTCGGCCGAGGCATCCGCGATGCCGAGGCTGATCCCGAGCTGGCGTACCAGCGGTGCGACGGTCAGTGCCGCGAAGAAGCCGTAGACGACGGTGGGCACGCCGGCGAGCACCTCGAGGATGGGCTTGGCCCAGCGGCGGAAGCCGGCAGGGGCATATTGGGTGAGGAAGATTGCCGACATGAGCCCAAGTGGAATGGCCACCAGCATCGCGATGATTGCGCCGATGAAGATGGTGCCCCAGAACAGCGGAACCGCGCCGAATGCCCCCGAGGACCCGACCTGGTCGGCGCGGATGGCGGTCTGCGGCGACCAGTTGAGGCCGAACAGGAAGTCGACGGGGCTCACCTTGGCGAAGAAGCGGAGCGATTCGAACAGGAGCGAGAGCACGATCCCGAGCGTGGTCAGGATCGCGATGAGCGAGGCGATGACAAGGATGGCGAGCACGATCCGCTCGACCGCGTTGCGCGCCCTGAACTCCGGCCGGGTCTTCGCTGCGGCGAACAGGGCGCCCGCCATGAACAGCGCGAAGGTGGCTGCGGCCACCAGCGCGGTGTAGCGCGTTTCGGCGGCCTTCCAGACCTCGGCCGCCGCCGGGGCCCGGCTGTCGAACACGCTGGTCCGCGCACCCGATGCCAGTTCCTCGACTTCGGTCAGGAAGGCGGAACGGGCCAGGTCGCTGTCGAAGCCGCCGCGGTCGGGAAGCGTGGCCAGCACCGCATCGGCGACGAACCGTTCACCGAAGATCCCCCAGAAGCTGAGCAGGGCCGCAGCCGGGAGAAACCCGAGCAGGGCGACCCACGCGCCGTGGTAGGCGGGGCGCGAGTGGACCTCGCCGACGCGGGTCAGCCTGGCCTCGAAGGCGCGCCCCCGCGCCTCGCCGAAGCTCCAGGCAAACACTGCCAGCAGCAGTGCGGCAAGGAAGAGCCAGCCAGTCGCCATTCCCTAGCCCACCTCGCCCGGCGCGAGCGCGACAAACGCCCGGGCGCGGGTGCGGACGGCTTCCCGCTCCGCAGCCGGCAGGGCGACGAGGCCGCGTCGCGCAAGATAGCCCCGGGGTCCGATCGTTCCCTCGCGCGTGAATTCGGTGATGAACTCCCGCAGGCCCCTGACCGAGTCGACGTGCTCGCCCTTCACATAGATGTAGATCGCCCGCGCGCCCGGATAGGCGCCGCTCGCGATCGTCTCGGGCGTGGCCATCACCCCGTTGATGGGCACGTCGCGCAGCTTGTCGCTGTTCTCCTCGAAATAGCTGTAGCCGAACACGCCGATCGCGGTCGGGTTTGCCACGAGTTTCTGAACGATCAGATTGTCATTCTCGCCCGCTTCCACATAGGGGCCGTCCTCGCGCACCCCCTCGCACACCTCGCGATGGCGCTGGCTGTCGGCCCTGGCGAGCGCCTGCATCGTCGGTTCGGTGTCGCAGCCGGCCAACATGTAGAGTTCGTTGAACGCGTCACGCGTGCCGCTCGTGGGCGGCGGGCCGATGACCTCGATCCGCAGCCGCGGCAGCGAACGGTCGATGTCGCTCCAGAAGATCGGCCGCCGTGTCGCACCGAACGGGGTCTTGGCGAGCGCATGATAGACCTGGCGCTGGGTCAGTCCGATTTCGGGCCCGGTCTTGGCCTGCGCGAGCACGAGCCCATCGATCCCGATCTTGACCTCGATGATCTGGTTGACGCCGGCGCGGCGGCACTGCTCCACCTCACTCGGCTTGATCCGGCGCGAGGCGTTGGCGATGTCGGGGTGGCGCGCGCCAACCCCGCCGCAGAACAGCTTGATCCCACCGCCGGTCCCGGTCGACTCGACGATCGGGGTTCGGAACTGCGGGTTGGCCCGGCGGAAATTCTCCGCCACCGCAGTCGTGAACGGGAACACGGTCGAAGAGCCGACAATCCGGATCTGGTCGCGCGCTCCGGCGCTTCCGGCAAGGGCCAGCCAGGCCGCCGCCAGTCCGAAGCGCCAGACCCGCCTCGTCACGCTGCCCAGCGCTGCACCTCGTCGCACCTGCCGGTCCCTCATCATCCGCCAAACCCCCGACTTCCGCCCTAAGACCGGCCTGTTGGCGAATTGTTGCATTTATTTTGCAAAATTATGACATGCTGTCAGGGGTTCCGCCGCAGGTCCGCAGGCTCGGCAGCGGCTGCCGGCGCCGGGGCAGCGGCCGCGGGCTCGCTCTGGGCTGGCTCGATCCGGCGCGGCACCACCGGGAGCGTGAACGACACGGTCGTTCCCTCGCCCTGCCGGCTGGTGATCTCGAGCCGGCCGCGATGCCGCTCGACGATGTGCTTGACGATCGCAAGGCCGAGCCCGGTGCCGCCCAT
>CALLWN010000184.1 GCA_938016505.1 uncultured Sphingomonadaceae bacterium | reverse complement strand
CAGCGCGCCGACCAGCACCTCGACCGAGCCCGCCAGCACGGTATGCGCCCAGGCGCCGACGAGTTCCGCCCGCACATTGGCCGGCACGGCAAAGCGCAACGTTGCACGCTCGAGCAACGCGGCGCGGCCTTCGAGCAGCTCGCCCAGCACCACCTCGCCGATCTCGCGCGGGCGCTCGGCATCGTGCAGCCGTCCGCCGCCCGCCTCGGCCATGGCGCCGAGCAGCGCCTCATCATAGCCGTCGCCGATGCCGACCGCCGAGGTGACGATGCCGCGCGCCAGCATCTCGGCGGCGTGGCGGGCGAGGTCCGCGCGCTCGGTGATGCCGTCATTCGCCTGGCCGTCGGACAGCAGCAGCAGCCGGTGCGAGGCACGGGCATCCGTGGCCATGGCGGTGGCGACACGCTCGGCGGCGAGCAGCCAGCCTTCCCACAGGTTGGTCCCGCCGCGCGGGGCGAGCGGCCGCAGCGCCGCCTCCGCCGCGCGCCGCCCGGCCGCGTCCATTGCCCGCGCGTCGAGCAACAGCTCCGCCCGGTTTTCGAACGCGACGAGGGTCAGCCGGTCGCGCGGGGTCATCGCCGCGGCGACGGCGAGCGCGGTGTCGCGCGCCGCCTCCAGCTTGCCGCCGTCCATCGAGCCGGAGATGTCGATGGCGAGCGCCAGGTTCAGCGGCGGCGCCTCGGCCCGCGCGGCGGGGGCGCCGGTGGCGGCGAGGTCGGCGACCAGGTGGCGGACGGAGTTTCCTTCGTGCCAGGCGAGGTCGCGGTCCAGGCCGAGGTCCAGGGAGAGCACGGGGTGGTCAGGGTGGGTGTCGGTCATCGGTCTCTCCCATGCAGGATGTCGCGGATGAGGTCGGCGCAGCGTTCCAGGCGGGTGCGCTGCTCCGGGTCGAGGCGTCCGCGGATCGCCAGTTCGACATCGGGGGTGATGGGGATGCGGAGCCATTCCTCCGCGCGCGCCTTTCGGGCGGCGGGCGGGGTGTGGCCGGAGTCGGAGAGGCGGTGCTCCAGCGCCTCGAAGCCGCTGCGGGGCGGGGGCGGGGCGGAGGGGGCGGGTTCCGGGTCCGCGGAGGCGAGGAACTCCATCCGCGCCGATGTCTCGATCGACATCCCGAGGCGGGGGGACGACGGCGGGGCAGCGGGCGGCGGCATCGCGGCGGGCGGGGCCATGTTGGCACGCACGGACAACGCCGCGCCGGCCCGCAGCGCCTGGACATAGGCCAGCGCCGCGGCCGGATCGGGCGTGGCGGGTCGCACCGGCGGGGCGGGCGGCGCCTCGGGCTGCAGGGCGGCGGCGCGGGCGGCCCAGGCGGCGATCTGCTCGGCGCTCGCCACCAGGAGTTCCTGGCGGATGATGGGGATCGGCATGCCGAGCACCTCGCGCATCGCCCGCACCGCCAGCACGCGCTCCAGCATGTCCGAGGGGTAGCGGGCGAAGGGGCCGCGGGTGAGCGGGCCTGGCAGGAGACCCTGCGCCACCCAGGAGCGGATGGTGCGGGCCTGCAGGCCGGAGGCGGCGGCGAGGTCGGAGAGGGTGGGTTCGGCGAGCATGGGGTGTGGTACACCATGCATCGCGACATGTCGAGATACTTCTTGTGTCGTGACGTCTTTGCCTGCTGAACCCACCGCGCCTCTGACGAGTCCCCAGCGAGTGGTCCGGGCGGAATCCTGGTGGGCCGAGAGGCAAGCGCGATCCGACTTACCGCGTCCCTCCCCAGCCTACTCGCGATCAGCGTGACCACGTCCCCGATGGCCAGCACCGCCGATCGCCGCGCGCTCAGGTTGGGTTGTTCACGGACGACCTGCTACCCCGCGCCACCACCGCTCCGCTCCAACTGCTCCCGCAAGCGCGTCAAGCGCCCACTGTTCCGCGCCCCGCGCACGGCACTGCTGATCGCCCGCTTGCTGCCCACCAGCACGACCAGCCGGCGTCCGCGGGTGATGGCCGTGTACAGCAGGTCACGACGCAGCATCGCGTAGTGCTGCAGCGACAACGGCAGCACGACCACCGGGAACTCGGAGCCCTGCGCCTTGTGCACGGTGATCGCGTAGGCCGGCACCAGCGCGTCGAGCTCGCCGAACGCATAGGTCACGCGCCGCCCGTCGAACGACACCGTCAGCTCGCCGTCCGCCGGATCGACGCGCTCCACGAAGCCGATGTCGCCGTTGCTGACGTCGCGCCGAGGATCGTTCTCCGTCTGCATCACCTTGTCGCCCGGCGCAAAGCGCCACCCGAAGCGTTCGACAGCAGGACGCGCGTCATGGTTCAGCGCCTGCTGCAGCGCGAGGTTCAGCGCCCTTGTGCCGGCCTCGCCGCGGTTCATCGGGCAAAGCACCTGGATGTCGCGGACAGGGTCCACGCCAAGCCGTGCAGGGATGTGCCGGGCGACGCGATCAACGATCCGCGCGGCGACGTCCGCCGGATCCTCGACGGCGAGGAAGTGCAGGTCGTACTTGGCGTCACGCCGGGACAGATCCGGCATGCGGCCCTGATGGACAGCCCGCGCGACCTCCACGATCCGGCTGCCCGCGGCCTGGCGATGCACCTCGGTGAGCCGTACGACCGGCACCGCGCCGGAGGCGATGATGTCGGCCAGCACCTGCCCGGGCCCCACAGAGGGCAGCTGGTCCGCATCGCCGATCAGCATCAACGCGGCGTTCGGCGGCAACGCCCGCAGCAGCCCGTGCATCAGCGGCACGTCCACCATCGATGCCTCGTCCACCACCAGCAGGTCGCAGGCCAGCGTCTGGCGATGCCCACCTGCGGGCTGATCGGCATCGGGCTGGAGTCCAAGCAGCCGATGGATCGTGGTCGCCTCGCGACCCGTCGCCTCGCTCATCCGCCGTGCCGCGCGGCCCGTCGGCGCCGCGAGCAGGACGCGAACATCGCGCGCGCCGAGCACGGACAGGATCGCCTTGAGGATGGTGGTCTTTCCGGTGCCGGGACCGCCGGTCACGACAAGTAGCCGCGAGGCGATGGCGCGGACCACCGCGTCGCGCTGCCCGCCGGCAAGGGAACAGCCGAGCGCCGTCTCTGCCTCCGAGAGCGCCGCGCTGGCATCGATCGGAGCCCAGGGCGCCGGTTTCGCGGCGAGTGCCAGCAGCCGCGCCGCGATCGCCCGCTCCGCCCGGTGCAGCCCGGCGAGGAACAGGAAGGGACGGCCACCCGCCTCGTCGGCGATGATCAGCCGCTCCGCGCGCTCGGCGGCGAGCGACTCGTCAATCAGGGCGGCATCGACGTCAAGGAGTTCACTTGCGCGGGCCGCCACCTCCTCCTCAGGCAGCCCGCAATGCCCCTCCG
>CALLWN010000183.1 GCA_938016505.1 uncultured Sphingomonadaceae bacterium | reverse complement strand
CGGCGCCTGGCCCATCAGGCCGCCTCCCCGCTCGGGGCCTCGGGCAGG
Source organism: uncultured Sphingomonadaceae bacterium (assembly GCA_938016505.1). Lineage (GTDB taxonomy): Bacteria > Pseudomonadota > Alphaproteobacteria > Sphingomonadales > Sphingomonadaceae > Thermaurantiacus. Next base: position 3,105 of record CALLWN010000183.1, on the reverse strand, counting down.
ACCATGAGCTTGGGAACGCGGCCGTGGCGCTGCGCCGAGCCGCGGCCCGAGAGCGAGGGGTTGGCCATGAAGTAGCGGTGCAGGTTGAAGCCGTCGCCCTCGGCGGCGACGCGGACATAGCTGCCGTCGGGCCGCATGTCCCAGCTCTGCTCGTTGTCCTTGAGGTTTGCGACCATCACCTGGTCGAGGATCTGGGCGTGGACCGTCGGGTTTTCGATCGGGATGAGCAGTTCGACCCGTCGGTCGAAGTTGCGCGGCATCCAGTCGGCCGACGTGATGAAGAGCCTGGCCTTGCGCGACGGCAGCGGCCGGCCGTTGCCGAAGGCGACGATTCGGCTGTGCTCGAGGAAGCGGCCGACGATGGAGCGGACCCGGATGTTCTCGGACAGGCCGGGGAGGCCGGGTCTCAGGCAGCAGATGCCACGCACCACGGCCTCGATGCGCACGCCGGCCTGGCTTGCCGCGTAAAGCCGGTCGATGATGATGGGGTCGACGAGGGAATTGAGCTTGAGCCAGATGGTGGCGGGCCGCCCGGCCTCGGCGTGGGCGATCTCGGCGTCGATGAGGGCGACGAGGCGCTCGCGCAGGTTGAGCGGCGACATGGCGAGCCGCTTCAGACCGCGCGGCTCGATGTAGCCGGTGACATAGTTGAAGACCTGCGCGACCTCGCGGCCGAGGGCGGGGTCGGCAGTGAAGTAGGACAGATCGGTGTAGATGCGCGCGGTGACGGGATGGTAGTTGCCGGTGCCGAGGTGCAGGTAGGTGGCAAGCTCCGCGCCTTCGCGGCGGACCACCATCGAGACCTTGGCGTGGGTTTTCCACTCGATGAAGCCGTAGACGACCTGGACTCCGGCGCGCTCGAGCTCGGCGGCCCAGGTGAGATTCTGCTCCTCGTCGAACCGGGCCTTGAGCTCGACGAGGGCAGTGACCGACTTGCCCGCCTCGGCTGCGTCGATGAGGGCGCGGACGATCGGGCTGTTCTTGCCGACCCGGTAGAGCGTCTGCTTGATGGCGACGACGTCGGGGTCGGCGGCGGCCTGGCGCAGGAAGGCGAGCACCACCTCGAAGCTCTCATAGGGGTGGTGGACCACGATGTCCTTGGCGCGGATGGCAGCGAAGCAGTCGCCGCCGAAGTCGCGGATCCGCTCGGGAAAGCGCGGCGTGTGGGGCTCGAACTTGAGGTCGGGCCGGTCTTCCTCGACGAGCTGGGCGAGATCGGCGATGCCGAGGATGCCGTCGACCTCGGTCACGTCGGCATCGGTCACGCGCATGGCGTTGCGCACCAGGGTCTTGAGGTTGGCGGGGGTCTCGGCGGTGATCTTGAGGCGGATGACCTGGCCGCGGCGGCGCTGCTTGATGGCCGACTGGAAGAAGCGGACGAGATCCTCGGCTTCTTCCTCGACCTCGATGTCGCTGTCGCGGATGATCCGGAAGGCGCCGCTGCCAAGGTGGGTGAAGCCCGGGAAGAGCAGCGGCAGGAAGTGGCGGATCACGTCCTCGAGGGCGATGGTGCGCACCGACGCGCCGGGCAGGCGGACGAAGCGCGGCAGCATCGCCGGAACCATGAGGAGGGCGAACAGCGTCTCGCCATCGGCGTCGCGCTGCATCTCGAACACGAGGCTGAAGCCCTTGTTGGGAATGAAGGGGAAGGGGTGGGCCGGGTCGATCGCCTGCGGGGTGAGGATGGGGAAGATCTGGTCGAGGAAATGGGCCTCGAGGAAGCGCACCTCGGCGGCGGTCAGGTCGCGCGGTTTCAGGATGCGGAAGTCGGCGTGGTCGAGGAGCTTCGCGAGCGTCTCGTAGACCGACTGCTGCTGCTGCATCAGGCGGTCGGCTGCCTCGGCGATGGCGGCGAGCTGCTGGGCGGGCGTTGCACCCTCGGCCGAGGGGGTGTCGACCCCGGCGTCGACCTGGCCGCGCAGGCCGGCGACGCGGACCATGTAGAATTCGTCGAGATTGTTGCCCGAGATGGAGAGGAACCGCATCCGTTCGAGCAGGGGATGGGCCGGGTTGGTTGCTTCCTCGAGGACGCGGGCGTTGAAGGCGAGCCAGGACAGCTCCCGGTTGACGAGCCGGTCCGACATGAGCCGGTTGGGGTTGGCGGCGAAGGCCTGCATGAAGCGCCTATGCGCGCGTCTCGCTGCGGGGGAAAGCCGGATCAGGCATCTGCGGCCTGCTCGTCGGCAGGGCTGACGAGGTCGAGCAGCGCGGCGCGGGCGAGCGGCACCGAGAGCGGGCGGCGCTGGGCGAGCGCTGCGGCATCGAGCGCCTCGACTGCGGCGCCGAGCGCCTCGAAGCTGCGCGGGATACGCCTCAGCACATAGGGCGCGAGATCGGGCGGGGGCGTGATGCCGCGATCGCGCCACAGCTTGGCGAAGACATGGGCGAGGAGCGCGTCGTCGGGTGGACCGATTCGCACCATGGGCGTTGCGGCGAGCCGGGAGCGCAGGTCGGGAAGGGCGATGTGCCAGTCGGCGGGCGCACTTCGGGCGGTGAGAAGGAGCGGCCGGCGGCTGTCGACCGCCTCGTTCCAGGCGTGGAACAGCGCCTCGTCGGTCGCGCTCATGTCTGCGTCGTCGAGCAGGCGGGCGTTGGCGCGGCGGGCGAAGATGTGGCCGAGGTGGCTCTTGCCTGCGCCGCGCGGGCCGACGAGGAGCGCGACCGGAACCGGCCAGGTCGCCCAGCCATCGAGGAAGCGGACCGCCTCGGCGTTGGCGGCGGAGACGAAGAAATCCTTCTGGCCCCTCGCTGCCTTCCAGCCGAGCGGCAGCGGCAGCTGGACGCCTGCGCTGCTGCTCGCTGCGGTCATTGCGATGGTTCCGGCTGGGCCGGTTCGGCCTCCGGAGGGGGCGCGGGGGTGACCGGCGCCTCGTCGGCGCGGCGCTCGCGCAGCAGCCTTCCTTCCAGCCTGAGCCCGGCTGCATCGAGCCCGGCCACCAGGGTGGCCGGATCGGCTGTCGTGTCGACGGCGAGCACCGAGCGCCCGCCGATCACGAAGCTCTGCAGCCTGACGCCGGTGACTCCGGGAACGGCCCGCAGCCGCCGCTCGATCCGTTCGAGGGTCTGGGCGTCGGGTGTTTCGACCTCGAGGCGGAGGTCGGAGGC